>JBBSQG010000459.1:0-2651 GCA_038258125.1 Solirubrobacterales bacterium | reverse complement strand
TCGCCGAGCTGTGCTTCGACAGCCAGCCGCAGCGGGTGGCGCTGATCGGCCACTCGCACGTGGCGCTGTCGTTCGTGCGCCCGGAGGGCGACGTCGCCACCGGCGAGGCGCGGCGCGACGGCGACGCGATCGACGTCGGCGGGGCCGGCGAATGGCTGCTCAACCCGGGCTCCGTCGGCCAGCCGCGCGACGGCGATCCACGTGCGGCGTGGATGATGCTCGACCTCGATCGCTGGCAGGCCGGCTGGCACCGCGTCGAGTACGACATCGCCGGGGCCGCCGCCGCGATCCGCGCCGCCCGCCTGCCCGATTCACTGGCCGAGCGGCTGGGGTACGGTCAATGACCGTGCGGCGGACCCTCCCCTACCTGCTGGCCCTCGCGCTAGGCGCGGGCACCACGCTGCTGGCCGCCTGCGGTGGTGGCGGCACGAAGAACGGCATCCCAGCAGCGAGCGCCGGCGAATTGAAGAGCCAGATCGAGGATGTCCGCCAGGCCGTCGACTCCGGCCGCTGCTCGGACGTCCGCGGGCAGCTGCGCCAGGTCGACAGCGGGATCGACGACCTGCCCGGCTCGATCGATCCGACGCTCGTCAGCGCGCTGCGCGACGGCGCCGACAAGCTGCGCTCAAACGCCGTCGACGAGTGCGACCCCGAGGCAGGTACGCAGACGACCGACACGACGACCGAGACGACGCCGACGGACACGACGACGCAGCCCGACACGACGACGCAGCCCGACACGACGACCGAGACGACGCCGACAGACACGACCACCCAGCCGCCCCCGCCCGCTCCTCCGACGACGACGACGCCCGTGCCCCCGTCCCCGCCCGAGCCGCCCGCGCCCCCGCCACCGCCGGTCTCGCAAGGCGGCGGCGTGACGCCGGTGATCCCGCCCGATGAGTGACGTCATCGCCGGTCGCTACGAGCTCGGTGAGCGGCTCGGCTACGGCGGCATGTCGACCGTCCAGGTCGCCCTGGATCGCCGCCTGGAGCGCCAGGTCGCCGTCAAGCTGCTCGCCGAGCACCTCGCCGACGACAGCCAGTTCATCTCGCGCTTTCGCCGCGAGGCGCTGTCGGCCGCGCGTCTCGTGCACCCGAACATCGTGCAGGTCTTCGACTTCGGCCTCGACGAGGCGAGTGGGCGCTACTACATCGTCATGGAGTACATCCAAGGCCGCTCGGGCGCGGAGATCATCCGCGAGGAGACGCGGCTCGGCGTCGCCGACACGCTCGAGCTCGTCGACGGCGCCTGTCGCGGGCTCGTCCACGCACACCGGATGGGCGTCATCCACCGCGACGTGAAGCCGGGCAACATCCTGCGCTCCGACGACGGCGCGGTGAAGCTCGCGGATTTCGGGATCGCCAAGGCCGTCGGCCAGACCTCGCAGATCACGCAGGCCGGCTCGGTGCTCGGCACCGCGGCGTATCTCGCGCCCGAGCAGGCCAGCGGCGCCGAGGTCGGCCCCGCGGCCGATCTCTATGGGCTCGGCGTCGTGACCTACCAGCTGCTCGCCGGCCGCCTGCCGTACGAGGCCGGCTCACTCACCGAGCTCGCCCTGATGCAGCAGCGCGAGTACCCGATCCGGCTCGACGAGATCGCCCCCGAAGTGCCGGCGGCGCTCGCCCTCGCCGTCGAAAGGGCGCTGGCGCTGGAGCCCGAGGAGCGTTACCCGGATGCCGAGGAGTTGCGCCGCGCGCTGCACGACGGGGCGCGCGGGATCGCGCCGTCCGGCGCCGGCGGCGACGCCACGGCCGCGACCTCGATGCTCCCCCCACCGCAGCGCACCGCGCCGACGCGGTCCACGCCGCCCCCGCCGCGCGTCGCCCGGCGCCTGCAGCCCCAGTCGCCGCCCGGTGGGATACCGCCGGTGGAGTACGAGCCGATCCCGGAGATCCCGCCGTCGCGGCGCGACCGCGAGCCGGTACGCAAGAGCGGCGGCATGGGCAAGCTCGTCGGCGGGCTGCTGGTAGCCGCGCTGCTCGTGGTGGCGATCGCGTTTGCGCTCGGCAGCTCGCAGGGCAGCTCGTCGGTCAAGCTCTCACCCGTCGACGGCAACGACACCGGTGAGGTCGTCGACCAGATGAACGGGTTGATCGACGACAACACGCGGTAGCCGGCCGCCCGCCCGGTTTTGACCGCTACGCGGCAGCGATCGTCGGCCCGCGCATCGCCGGCGGCCGCGGCGTGAGCGCGACGGCCACGAGCAGCAGCAGCGCCGCGGGCAGCGCGCCTGCGGCGATCGAGAACCCGCCGACCACGCTGTAGACGAGATAGACGGGCGCCACCGTCCACGCCGCCCTCGTCGCGCGACGACCGCCGGTCTGACAGCGACGCTGCAGCACCCGCCAGATCAGCCCGCTCACGAGCAGCGGCTGGACGAAGATCGCGAGTGTCCAGGCTCCCCCGTGCTGCAGCAGCGTCTGACCGTCGACCGCCGGGATCACCGCGACGGCGATCAGTAGCGCAGCGCTGTAGACGACGGCCAGGACACAGAGCCCGGCGGCGAGACGACCACGCAGACGCACGATGCGCATGAACTCGATCATACGCCCGCAGGGGTCACGATCGACGTTGCTGGCGGCGCGGCGCGGCGCGGACGCCTCGCGGCAGGCGCCGGCGGGCGCGGCGCGATCACGGAGCCGCGCCG
>JBBSQG010000458.1:0-2662 GCA_038258125.1 Solirubrobacterales bacterium | reverse complement strand
GCCGGGGCCGTGCCCGTGCCGGTCGTCGTCTCGCCGGTCAGCTGGGACGACAGGCTCGCCGCGGTCGCCGCTCCGGCTGGCCCGGTGATCGACGGGTCCGGCGCGCCCATCCTGCGCGCCGCCTGGAAGCCGTCGGAACGCAGGTCGCCCGCGCGCAGATAGGTGACGTCGGCCGGCTCAGGCATGCGATAGCCCTTCATCCCGGCGAGCGACTGGATGCGGTCGCCCGAGCTGAGCTTGGAGATGTCGGCCTTCATCGTCGCGTTGGCGCGCTCGAGTGTGGAGATCGTGTCGACCGCGTGGCCGATGCCCGAGTTGAGCTTCAGCAGCGAGACCTGCATCGCGACGATGCCGATGAGCCCGAAGCCCACGATGACGATCCACGCGCGGCTGCGAACGAGGCGGTCCATCGCGCGGCTGTCGGAGACCTCGACCGCGGTCTCGGCGACGCGCAGCGCGATCGCGGCACCGCCGGCGGCGAGCCGCAGCGGCGGGCGCTGGGGCGCGCGCTGCCGCGGGTAGCCGGCCGGGCGCGGCGACGGAGCGAGCGCGGCGGCGGACGTCTGCCGTGCGGTGGCTCCGGGGTGAGCGGCGGAGCGCGCCGCCGGGCGAGCAGCGGAGCGAGCGGCGGAGCGAGCGGCGGGGCGGGCGGGGCGGGCGGGGCGGGCGGGGCCGGACACACGCCGGGCGGCGGGGACGCCGTGCGGTCGCGGACGCGGCCGCTCCCGCTCGGCCTCGTGGACGGCGGGTGCGGCAGCGGCGGTGGAGCGAGTCATGCTGGCTCCTCTCGTAGTTTCGAGGCGACGCGCAGGCGCGCAGAGCGCGCGCGCGGGTTGGCGGCGACCTCGCCCGGGGTGGGCGCGATCGAGCGGCGGCTGAGGAGCTCGGCTTCGGGCTCGCGGCCGCAGGCGCAGATGGGCAGGTCGGGCGGGCAGATGCAGCCCTGGGCGCGCCCGTGGAGGAAGCGCTTGACGCGCCGGTCCTCGAGTGAGTGGAACGAGATCGCGCCGAGCCGGCCGCCGATCGCCAGGACCTCCCACGCGAGCGGCAGCGCGGCGTCGAGCTGGCCCAGCTCGTCGTTGACGGCGATCCGCAGCGCCTGGAAGACGCGCTTGGCGGGATGGCCGCCGGCGAAGCGCGCCGGCGCCGGCACGGCGCGCGTGACGACGTCGACGAGCGCGATCGTCGAGTCGATCGGCGCCTTCTGGCGCGCCCGGACGATCGCGCGGGCGATCTGGCGGGCGTAGCGCTCCTCGCCGAGGTCACGGAGGATCGTCTCCAGCTGGCGCGGCTCGCACTCGTTGACGAGCTCGTGCGCCGAGCGCTCGAGGTCAGGGTCCATCCGCATGTCCAGCGGCGCGTCGTAGGAGTAGGAGAAGCCACGCTGCCAGGTGTCGATCTGCATCGAGGACATGCCGAGGTCCATGAGCACGAGGTCGGGCTTGACGCCCTCCTCTCCCAGCAGCCGCAGGCCCTCGACGAACGACGCGCGGATGAAGCGCGTCGCGCAGCTCAGCTCGCGGCTCAGCTCGGTGAAGCGCTCGGCGGCGATCGGGTCGCGGTCGATCGCGATCAGCGTGCCGGTCGCCCCGATCCGCTCGCCGAGCAGGCGCGCGTGGCCGCCTGCGCCGAACGTGCAGTCGACGACGGTCTGACCGGGCTGCGGGTCGAGCAGCTCGATCGCCTCGCCGGCCAGCACCGGCACGTGCGGAATGGTCATGTCAAGCAGTGTTGCCAAGGGATGAGGTGATCTCGTCGACATCGGAGGCGAGCACGTCGTTGTAGTCCGACCAGGTGGCGCGGTCCCAGATCTCCAGCGCGTCGCCCGAGCCGGTCACGACGACGTCCTTTGCGAGCTGCGCGTGGTCCAGCAGGAAGGCCGGCAGCATGATCCGCCCGGCGCCGTCGAGCTCGGTGTCCAGCGAGTTGGCCGAGAAGAAGCGCGTGAGCTTCTGCGCTTCCTTGGAGAGCGGGTGGAAGTCCTTGAGCGCGGCCGCGGTGTAGGCGTCGTAGGCGGCCGGCGTCCAGACGGCGACGCAGCGCTCCAGGCCCTTGGCGAGGACGACCCCGCCGGCGAGCTCAGAGCGGAAGCGAGCGGGAACGGTGAGGCGGTTCTTCGCATCAAGCGTGTGGTCGAAGGTTCCGCGGAAGGCCATTGAGAGGGGTGCGCCAGAAGCAGTTGGAGCCGGGGTGGAGAGGTGGGAGGGGCCTCTCCACCCCGGCTCGCTGCGGCGAAGGTATCCCACCTTCTCCCACTTCGCAACTCATTTTGCATGCTTTCTCCCACCACGCCACCCCAACGCCCGCACCGATGCACCGAATATGCGTCTGAGCAGGGATTTCCCTCGCGGAGGCCGGTGAAGCTCGTTTCGTCCGCTCTGCGGGCTGCGGCTTGCAACACGGAGATCGGGGCGCGTTCTTGCAGCTGCGGGCAGGATTCCGCCGCTCGGTGTGCTTGGTGGTGGGGCGTCGTGGGGCGGATGTGTGCGGGCGCGGGCCGCCCAGCCGGGTGTGCCTGTCAGCAGACGAGCGAATAGCGCCGCCCAAAAGCTGACAATCTCCCGCGCGGTCAGCCGCTGTCGCTGACGGCCTGCACGAGAACCGCGCCGATCAGCAGCATGACCGCCGGGACGAGGACGAGCGCGACGACGAGCTGGATCTT
>JBBSQG010000457.1:0-2664 GCA_038258125.1 Solirubrobacterales bacterium | reverse complement strand
GGCTTCGGGACGGCGCCGTTCGGTGACGTGATGCAGCTGCACGTCGACGGCACCGAGCTCGTCCGCCGCGACGGGTCGACGATCTCGCGCGCGCCGCTCGACGGTGTCGACGCCGGCGCGGCCGCCGCGCTCGCAACGTGGTTCGCCTTCGGCGCCGGCGTGCTCGAGGAGCTGCGCGCCGAGACCGCGCTCGAGCATGACCCGACGCCGCCGCAGCTGTGGCCCGAGCACTTCGACGTCGCGATCGAGCTGGGCTCCGACGCGCGCGGCGTGCGGGCCGGCTTCGGCGCCTCGCCGGGCGACGAGCTGCACCCCGAGCCCTACCTCTACGTCGTGCCGTGGAGCGCCGCCGTGGCGGGCGAGCTCTGGAGCGCGACGGCCTTCACCGGCGCCGAGCTCGCCTACGCCGAGCTGCTGGCCGGCGACGACCGCCGCGCGGCGGCGCTGCGGTTCTTCAGGACGCGGCGCGACGACCTACTGCAAACGCCGGAGGACGAACGATGACGACCTGGCATCACGTGCTGAGCGCAAGCGAGCTGCCGGAGGGCCGCGTGACGACGGTCACCGCCGGCCACAAGTCGATCGCGCTCGTCCACTACGACGGGCAGTTCTCGGCGCTGGACAACCACTGCCCGCACCAGGGCGGGCCGCTCGGCGAGGGCTCGATCGAGAACGGCCTGCTGCGCTGCCCGTGGCACGGCTTCGACTACTGCCCGCTGGACGGCAAGAGCCCCGGCTTCGACGACGAGGCGATCACCTACGCGCTCCAGGTGCGCGACGGCGAGGTGTTCATCGGCGTCGACGAGGAGACCCCGCACGCCGAGACGGTCACCGATGTGATGGCCCGGACGATGGTCAACTGGGGCGTCCGGCACGTCTTCGGCATGGTCGGGCACTCCAACCTCGGCCTGGCCGACGCGCTGCGCCGCCGCGAGCAGGCCGGCGAGCTTGAGTTCATCGCCATCCGTCACGAGGGCGCGGCGGCGTTCGCCGCCTCGGCCTACGGCAAGCTCACCGGCCGCCCCGCCGCGTGCCTGACGATCGCCGGCCCCGGGGCGACGAACCTGCTCACCGGGCTGTGGGACGCGAAGGTCGATCGCTCGCCGGTGCTCGCCCTGACCGGTCAGGTCGACACGCAGGTGCTCGGGCCGGGCGCCTTCCAGGAGGTCGACCTGGCCGGCGCCTTCGGGACCGTCGCGGCCTGGAGCCAGACCGTGCTGAGCACCTCCCATCACGCCGAGCTGATGACGCTCGCCTGCAAGAACGCGCTGCTCGCCCCCGGCCCGGCGCACCTGATCTTCCCCGACGAGGTGCAGACGCTGCCGGCCGGCGACGAGCAGCCGGGCGGGCCCGAGGGCCGGATCGCGCCGGCGGCGATCGCCCCGCCCGCGGAGTCGCTGGAGGCGGCGCTGGCGAGGACGCGCGAGGCCAGGCGGCCGATCGTGATCGTCGGCCACGGCGCGCGCTTTGAGATGGCGCCGATCGTCGCCCTCGCCGAGCGGCTCGGCGCGCCTGTCATCACGACGTTCAAGGCCAAGGGGCAGATCCCCGAGTCCCACCCGCTCGCCGCCGGCGTGCTCGGGCGCTCCGGCACGCCCGTGGCGAGCTGGTTCATGAACGAGTCCGACCTGATCCTCGTCTTCGGCGCCTCGTTCTCCAACCACACCGGGATCTACGCCGGCAAGCCGATCGTCCAGGTCGACTCCGACCCGATGCAGCTGGGCAGGTTCCATCCCGTCGCGGTACCGGTGTGGGGCAACGCCGCGGTCACCGCGCGACTGCTGCTCGACGGCCTGCCGGCCGACCCGGAGACCGCCGACCAGGCCGCGCAGCTGCGCGAGCGCTGGGCGATCTGGCGCGCCGAGAAGGCGTCGCGCGCGCTCGACGACCGCGGCCACGGCGTCGCCTCCGCCGCCGTCTTCGCGGCGATGAACCGCCACACGCCCGAGGACGCCGTGATCGCCGTCGACGTCGGCAACCACGCCTACTCGTTCGGGCGCTACTTCGAGCCCGCCCGGCAGACGGTGCTGATGTCCGGCTACCTCGGCTCGATCGGGTTCGGCTACCCGGCGGCGATCGGCGCCGCCGTCGCCGCGCCGGAGCGCAAGGCGGTGGCGGTGACCGGCGACGGCGGCTTCGCGCAGTACATGGCCGAGGTCACTACCGCCGTCAAACACGGGCTCGACATCACGCACGTGCTGCTCAACAACGGCCAGCTCGGCAAGATCTCCAAGGAGCAGCGCGCCGGGGAGTGGGACGTCTGGCAGACGTCGCTGCACAACCCCGACTTCGCGGCCTACGCGCGCAACTGCGGCGCGCACGGCGTCCGCGTGACCGACGCCGGCGAGCTCGACGCGGCGCTCGCGGAGGCGTTCGCCCACCGCGGTCCGGCGATGGTCGAGGTCATGACCGACCCCGAGCTGATCTGACCCGCGCAGGTGGTGCTGCAGACGGTCGGCGTCTGACGTTCGCCACGCCCGTGAGGTGGTTCGCCGGCCGGTGACGCACCCCCGTCCTGGCTCGTCAGCCAGCACTCGCCAGCCACCTGCCAGCCAGTGCTGGCAATCCGGCGGAGGAACACACGTCGCGCCGCCGGCCCGAGCTCGACGGTCGCGGCGTCGTCCATGTCAGGCCGGCGCGCGCTCGCCGATCGCGCCCTGCAGG
>JBBSQG010000456.1:0-2677 GCA_038258125.1 Solirubrobacterales bacterium | reverse complement strand
TAGCGGATCCGCGCGCCCGGCTTGGCGATCAGCTCGACGACCGCGGAGTGCAGCGAGTCCGACGAGTACGTCGGCGCCGTGCAGCCCTCGACGTAGTGCACGTAGGAGCCCTCGTCGGCGATGATCAGCGTGCGCTCGAACTGGCCCATGTTCTCCGTGTTGATGCGGAAGTAGGCCTGCAGCGGCATCTCGATGTGGACGCCCGGCGGGACGTAGACGAACGAGCCGCCCGACCAGACCGCGCTGTTGAGCGCCGCGAGCTTGTTGTCGTTGGCGGGGATGATCGTCGCGAAGTACTCCTTGACGATATCCTCGTGCTCGCGCAGCGCCGTGTCCATGTCCGTGAAGATGACGCACTGCGCCTCGAGCTTCTCGTTGATCTGGTGGTAGACGACCTCGGACTCGTACTGCGCGCCGACGCCGGCGAGGAACTTGCGCTCCGCCTCCGGGATGCCCAGCCGGTCGAAGGTCTTCTTGACGTCCTCGGGGACGTCGTCCCAGGAGCGCTCGGCCTTCTCGGACGCGCGCACGAAGTAATGGATGTTGTCGAAGTCGACCTCGGCCAGATGCGGCGAGCCCCAGGTCGGCATCGGACGCGCGAGGAAGTAGTCGTGCGCCTTGAGGCGGAAGTCGCGCATCCACTGCGGCTCTGACTTGAACTCCGAGATCTTCTCGATGAGCTCCGTCGTCAGGCCCTTGGGCGCCTTGAAGAGGTAGTTCTCAGCGTCGTGGAAGCCGTACTTCTCGGTGTAGTCGGAGTTGATCCCCTGCAGGCTTGCCTGCTCGGCGATGGTCTCGGGAGTTGCCATATCGGTTACTCAACCTCCAGCTTGATCATGTCGTCCTCGACGCGGACTCCGAATGTCTCAATGGGAACGTAGGCGGGCAAGGTCATCGGCTTGCCGGTGTGCAGGTCAAACAGCGACCCGTGGCGCGGGCACTCCACCGTGCACTTCGCGGGGTCGAACTCGCCGTCGGCGAGGTTTCCGTCGTCATGCGAGCAGCGATCCTCGATCGCCAGCAGCTCCCCATTGCAGTTGAAGATCCCGATCTCGAGGTCCTCCCACTCGACCGTGCGCGAGGCGCCCGGCGGGAGCTCAGAGAGGAGGCAGATGTCGAGAAGCTCGGTCATGAAAACGATCCGGTACCCAATCCCGTCCTGGGCACTCGGATTTGGTTCTGAGCAGTGTAGCCGCCTTCGTCGCAGCGTGGTAGGACGGGCGCGGCGACCCCGCGCTCGCGTCAGACGACCGACGGCGACGGACGGCGGGCTGGCCCCGCAGGGAGGGCCATGCGCTAGAACTGGCGTCATCGTGTTCTGTCCCAGCCGGCGCCGGATCCTGCTCATCGTCGCGTCGCCGCTCGTTCTGTCGCTGTGCGCGTCGGCCGGCGCGGCCGAGGCCGGGCTGGCGGCCGCGCCGCTCATGCTGCTGGCCTGCTCGCTGATGGTGGGCTGCTACCCCGGTGAGCACGTGGTGGCCGGGATGGCCGCGCGGGTGGCCCAGCGGACGTCCGGCCCGCAGCGCACGCTCACGTCCGGCGCGCGCCGCCGGCCGCTGGCGCCGCGCGTCGCTCGCTTCCACGGCGGGCTGCTGATCGCCCACAGTCGGTGCGGCCGCGCGCCGCCGGCGCTGGCCGGGTAGCACCGCCACGCGCGATGCCGCGCCAGCGGCCGCAGCTGGGCGGCGAAGCCGCGGGTTGCGCGCTCGGCCCGACGGCGCCGGACATGTGGGACATGCGAGACGAGAGGACCACGATCACCGATGACCATCACCGGCAAGACCCCCGCCCTGCTGTTGGCCGCCCTGCTCGCCGCTGCGGCGATGGCCGGCTGCGGCGACGACGACAGCTCAAGCGACGCCGGCTCCACCACGACGACAAGCGCTTCGACCGCGAAGACCGTCACGGGCCAGTTCAAGCTCGTTCCCAAGGCCCCGTCGGGCTTCGACGACATCGCCGGCACGGCGAAGCTCGTGCGCTCCGATGGCGGGACCGACGTATCGATCCAGCTGACCGGCCTGAAGCCGGACGTCGACTACAAGTCCCACCTGCACGCCGGCGACTGCAGCCAGTCCGACCCCGGCGGCCCGCACTTCAAGTTCGATGACAACGGCGCGGACACGCCGCCCAACGAGATCCATCTGCCGTTCACCTCCGACGCCGAGGGCAACGGCAGCGCGACCGCCCGCAACGACAAGACGGTCCCCGCCGGTGAGGGCCGCTCGATCGTCGTGCACATGGCGATCACCGACGATGCCTCGGCCCAGAGTGGCAGCGCACACAGCCATCCCGACAAGATCGCCTGCGCGCAGATCGGCACAGCGCAGGCCGCCGCCACGACGCAGACGACCACCACCGCCGACAGCGCCGCGACGGCAGGCCCGACGATCGCCGTCAAGGGCAAGAAGCCCGTCGGAGGAATCCAGAAGCTGACGTTCAACAAGGGCGATCGGGTGCAGTTCACCGTCACCTCCGATCAGGCCGAAGAGGTCCACACCCACGGCTACGACATCGCCAAGGACGTCGGCCCGGGCGAGCCGGCGACGTTCGACTTCAAGGCGACGATCGAGGGGATCTTCGAGGTCGAGCTGGAGAAGTCAGGCGTGCAGATCGCCAAGCTGACCGTCAACCCCTGAGCGGCGGCGGGGGCGCGCCCCCCGGCGGCGGCCGGCACCGG
>JBBSQG010000455.1:0-2677 GCA_038258125.1 Solirubrobacterales bacterium | reverse complement strand
CGCCACGAGCCCGGCCGCGACGGTCGCCGGTGTGCCGAGCCGCTGCTCGATCGGGCGCTCCAGCGCGTAGCCGACGATCGCCGGCGGCAGGAAGCTCAGGACGACGAGCTGCAGGCGGCGGCGATCGAGCTCGCGCGCCGCCGCACCGACCTCGTCGCGCAGGCCGACGAGCAGCGCCGCCGCCGTGCCGGCGTGCAGCGCGACCTCGAAGGCCTTGGGCAGGTCGCCGTCCAGGCGGCTATAGGGCCAGCCACACAGCCACGGCACGAGCGCGACGTGGCCCGAGGAGGAGATCGGCAGCAGCTCCGCCGGGCCGTGCAGCAGGCCGAGGGCGAGCGCGTCGCGGGTGCGCAGCCGCGGTGGATCAGCTGCCGCGGACATCGGCCGCCGGCTTGGCCGGGCCGACCGCCGCGTCATCGCCGCCACCGCGCCGGCGCTTGACGACGAGGTAGACGATCCCGACCACGATCAGGACGGCCACCGCGTAGTCGACGTAGTGCAGCGAGTCCTTCCAGTCCGTCCAGTTCTCGCCGACCTGCTGGCCGATGAAGGTGAGCATGAAGACCCAGGGCAGGCAGCCGAGGAACGTCAGCACGGAGAAGCGGATGAACGGCATTCGCGCCACCCCGGCCGGCAGCGAGATGAACGTGCGCACGATCGGCAGCATGCGCGTGAAGAAGACCGTGGCGTCGCCGTGCCTGGCGAACCAGCGGTCGGCCACGACGAGGTGGTGGGGCTTGATGAAGACCTTGTGGCCGTGCTTCTCGATCAGGTCGACGCGGCCGTAGTAGCCGACGCCGTAGGCCACCCATGAGCCGACGAGGTTGGCGAAGGAGCCGACGAGCGTCACCGCGATCAGGCTGTACTCGCCCTCGGAGACGTTGAAGCCGGCGAACAGCATCGTCGCCTCGCTCGGGATC
This sequence comes from Solirubrobacterales bacterium, assembly GCA_038258125.1. Classification (GTDB taxonomy): domain Bacteria; phylum Actinomycetota; class Thermoleophilia; order Solirubrobacterales; family Solirubrobacteraceae; genus CADCVQ01. Next base: position 1,757 of record JBBSQG010000455.1, on the reverse strand, counting down.
GGGATGCACGCGCTCTCGAGCAGCATGAGGATGAAGACGCCCGGAAGGCCGAGGTCGGCGACCACGTTGGTCGCGAACTCGACGATCGGGTCCGTCAGGGAGGCGACGACGAACACGTGCCCGCACAATATCGGGCCGCCCGTCCGCCCGGCCGCGCGGGTCCTGTGCAGGTGCGGCGAGCGGATAGCCTCGCCAGCTGCATGCGCGTCTGGGTCGACCTCACCAACAGCCCGCACGTGCTGGTCCTGCGCCCGATCGTCACCGTGCTCCGCGCGCAGGGCCACGACGTCCAGCTCACTGCCCGCGACTTCGCGCAGACCCTCGGCCTGCTTGATCGCTTCGGGATCGAGCACACCGTGGTCGGCCATCACCGCGGTGGCCGGCTCGCCGCGAAGGGGCTCGGCCTTTTGTCGCGCTCGGCGGCGCTGGCCCGCTGGGCGCGCGGCCGGCGCTTCGATCTCGCGCTCGGGCACGGCTCCAACGATGTCACCGTCGCCGCCCGCCTGCTGCGGATCCCCTGCTCGACGATGTTTGACTACGAGTGGGCGACGGTCCAGCACACGGTCAACTGCCGCCTCGTGCAGACGGTCGTCGTGCCCGACGCGATCCCGCCCGGCCGGCTGGCCCGGTACGGCGCGACGGCGAAGAAGATCGCCGCGTACGCGGGGCTGAAGGAGGAGTACTACCTCGCCGACTTCGAGCCCGACCGAGCGGTGCTCGCCGAGCTCGGCCTGAACTCCGCCGAGCCGATCGCGGTCATCCGCACGCCGCCCGCGGTGTCGCTCTATCACCGCTTCGAGAACGACGTGCTCGGCGCAGTGCTCGACCGCTTGCGCGGGACGCAGACCGTCGTTCTGCCGCGCACGCCCGAGCAGCGCACGGAGCTGCGCGGCGGCGGCTTCATCGTGCCCGAGCAGGCAATCGACGCTCAGTCGCTGATCGCCTACGCCGACCTCGTCGTCTCCGCGGGCGGGACGATGAACCGCGAGGCGGTCGCGCTCGGCACCCCGGTCTGGACGACATTTCAGGGCCGGCCCGGCGCGGTGGACGAGGCGCTCATCGCTGACGGGCGGCTGCGCCGGCTCGAGCGCGCCGAGGACATCGTCCTCGCCAAGCAGGCCGTGGGAGCGGCCCGCTCGGAACGAGTTCGGCGCGACCCTGCGGTGCTGGCCGAGCTGCTCGCGCGGCCGACCGCGGCACGAGCTCGCGCGGCCCGTGCACCAAGCGCCCGTTGACGCCGACCTGACCCGCCGCGCCGGCCGGCTCGCTGCGCGACGATGGTGCGAACGTGCGCGCCGGCCGCCGGGCGCCCTACAATCGGCAGCGATGCGCCGACGGATCCGTTCGGCGACGATCCCCCTGCACCGCCATTCCCTTCCCCAGGTCGCGGTCGACGGGGCATTGGTCGCGCTCGCGTACTGGCTGGCCTACCGGCTGCGGTTCGACACCCCGGCGGGCGTCCCGCCGCGCTACGACGAGCTGTTCAAGGACACGTTCTTCCCGCTCGTCGTCGGCTCGGTCGTCATCTTCGCGCTCTTCGGCCTGTACGCGAAGTGGTGGCGCTACGTCACGCAGCGCGACTACACGAAGATCCTCCAGGCGATCGTCGCGGCGACGCTGCTGCTGCCGGTCTACACGGCCCTTGTCAAGCCGGTGACGCAGGACACGCGGGTGGGCGTCACCACGGTCACCGCGCCGTCCGGCGTGCTCGCTATGTACCTGCTGCTGATGCTCGCCTTCGTCGGCGGCGCGCGCTT
>JBBSQG010000454.1:0-2688 GCA_038258125.1 Solirubrobacterales bacterium | reverse complement strand
GCGGGCGGTGTCGGCCTGCGCCTGGCCGGCTTGCGCGCTGGCCCCGACGGACGTTGCCTCGGCGCGCAGTGTCGCGAGCTCGGCCCGCGAGGTCTCGGCGTCCGTGCGCGCGGCCTGAGCGTCGGCGTGAGCGGCCTGCAGGTCGGCGCTCGCCGACTGCGCCTGCGCGCGCGTGGCCTCGGCCGCGGCGCCGGCCAGGGCGGCCTCGCTGCGGGCCGCCTGCGCCTCGGCGCGGGCGGAGGCGAGCTCGGCCTGCGCGGAGTCCGCGATCGCCCGCGCGTCGGCCAGCTCGACCTGCGCGGCGTCCGCGATCGCCCGCGCGTCGGCCAGCTCGGTCCGCGCGGTCTCGGCGCGTGCCCGGACGGCGGTCAGCTCGGTTTGAGCGGTCGTCGCGGCGAGACGGGCAGCGTCCGCCTCACTGCGCGCCGGGTCGCGCTCGGCGGTGACGGCTTCCAGGCGAGCTCGAAGCTCGTCGCGCTCGCGCTCGAGCTGCTCGGCGCGCCCGTCGCCGGAGGCCGCCAGCGCGGCGGCACGAGCCTGGGCGCTGTCGCGCTCGGCCTGGACCTCCGTGAGCGTGAGCATCGCCTGCTCGAGACGCAGCAGCGCGGCGGCGGACTCGCGCTCTGACTCCTCGACGCGGGCCCGCAGGACGCGCGCGCGCTCGACGAGGTCCTCCAGCCGCGGCGCGCCCGGCCCCGCCGTGTCGCCGTCCTCTGGGAACTCGCCGGCCGCCTCCGCGGCCCGGCGTGCGGCCTCGCGTGCCGCCTCGCGCGTGGCGGAGCGCTGCTCGGCCATGCGGCGGTCGACGTCCTCGTGGGTCAGCGGCGGCGCGTCGACGTCGCGCACGAGGATGAGGATCCCGGCCAGGCGAGCATCCGGGTCGGGCTGCACGCCGTTGCGGACGACGCCCTCGACGGCCTCCAGCGCATGTCCATGGCGCAGGCGCAGTGCCTCGGGGTGCCAGCTGCCGGCGTCGCGCGAGCGCAGCTCGGTGAGCAGCGAGGTGAACTCCCAGCCGAGCGCGAGCGGCACCGCGACGATGACGAACTGCAGCCGGCGCGTCTCGTTGCCGGCGCAGCGAGCGGCGAACGTGGGCGGCGCCAGCGGGTCGACGCGGGGGTCGCGCAGCAGTCGCTCGAGCTCCCCCCGCTCGCCGTCGCCGGCGCCCGCGACGAGCACATCGGCGATCGGCTGTCCGGCGAGCTGCTCGGCCGGCACGCCGAGCAGCGCGACGACGCCGATGCCGCATTCGGCGACCGCTCCGTCGGGCGTGCTGAGCACGTAGCTGCCGTCGGCGAGGCCGAGCAGGACCTGCTCGAGCTGCTGATCGGTGACGACGGGCGCAGCCAACCGATCGCCCTGAAGACTCATGTCCCCTCTATCGGCCGCAGCCGCGCATGGTTGAGCGCGTGCCGTCTGGATGCCGAAACGTCCAGGCCGGGCAAGGTGGCGGCGGCCGCGCCGAGGCGCGATGCTCTGGCGGCGCGATGCCCGAGTTCTTCACCGATGCCCCGCTGCTGACCGAGCGCTTCGACGCCGCGCTGCGCTACGCCACCGCGCACCACGCCCAGCAGCTGCGCAAGGGCACGCCGATTCCCTACGCAGCCCACCTGCTCGCCGTCGGCTCGCTCGTGCTCGAGATGCACGGCGACGAGGACGAGGCGATCGGCGCGCTGCTGCACGACGTGGTCGAGGACGGCGGCGGGGCCGGCGCGCTCGCCGACAAGCTGCACAACGCGCGCTCGATCCTGACCGACTACCGCCCGCACGGCGACCCGCTGTGGGCACGCTTCGGCCAGGGCAAGGGCCTGGCGACGCGCGTCTACTACCGCGAGCTGGCCGCCGCCTTCGAGCGCGAGGCGGGCCGCATGGGCGAGCACGCCGCGCCCGCGATCGACGACCTGCGCCGCGTCGTCGACGCGATCACGGCGCTCGCCGAGGAGCGCCAGGGTCCCGACACGCGCGTGACGTTCGACTGGAGCTGACGGCTGGGACGCTTCCCTACCGCGTGACCCGCGCGGCGAGCACGATGTAGCGCGTGCCGCGGGTCTGGAGGCGCACCGCGTTGCCCGTGTTGCCCTCGATGGTGTCGAGGCTGCCGTTGCGCGGCTTGGAGCGGGCGAGGGCCAGGTGCGAGGCGCGCACGCCGGCGCGGAACCTGTAGAAGACGATGTCGCCCGGGCGGATCTGCTTGATCGCGATCCGGCGCAGGTGGCGACGGCCCGCGACGGCATCGGCGTAGGAGCGGTGCGGATCGATCAGGCGGCGCGACAGCCTGACTCCCGCGCGCAGGTAGGCCTGGTGGACGAACGCCCCGCACCAGACGCGACACGGCGGCAGCTTCAGGCCCATGTCGCGCTCCCAGCGATCGATCACCGGCGAGCAGTTCGTCGTCCCGCGCTCGGCCGTGCCGACCTGCTTGACCGCCCACGCGAGCGCCGCCAACCGCACCGAGTCGCTCGTGTCCTGGGCGCTGCCGGAGCTTGGCAGCAGCGCGACGAGCGTGAGCGCGACGGTGGCGGCGAGCAGGCTCAGGATCGTGATGCGGCGCCGCATGCGATGAATGATGGCTCATGCCCGCTCCGCCCGCACCGCCTTGCGCAGCGATGCGTCGAAGCCGATCGGCTCGATCTCGAACAGCGCCGCGCCGCTCGGGTCGGTCACCACCGTCTCCGTCGACAGGCCCTC
>JBBSQG010000453.1:0-2707 GCA_038258125.1 Solirubrobacterales bacterium | reverse complement strand
TGGGACCCGTCGATGGGGGCACGGCCACTGCGCCGCGCGATCCAGCGCTACATCGAGGACCCGCTGGCCGACTTCGTCCTGCGCTCCGAGCTCACGCCCGGTGCGACGGTGATGGTCGAGAAGGCGCCCGAGGAGGACGACCGCGAGGTCTCCCTGACGGTCGTCGAGCCGACGAAGGTTCCGGCCGTCGTGGGCGGCGGGAGCGCCGAGGCGGCGAGCGGCGACGACGCGCCGGCCGAGCCGGGCGGCGCGCTCGACCAGCCGACGCTTGAGGAGCCGACCGAGACCTGAGCCGTGTTCCCCGTTCGCGGGGCGACCAGGAGTTGACACGAGGGCGGCCAGCTGGCCGCCCTCGGTCGTTGTGCGGGCACGGTGCTCGTTCCCAGGGGGTCCTGCGAATGACGTCCATCCTGTGGACGCAATTCGCAACACCCCGGCGTTCGTGCGCGCGTGCGTGGGCTACAGCAGCGTGCCGCGCGCTGCCTCGAGATCGACGTGCGATTCCCAGCGCGCGATCCGGCCGTCGCGGACGGTCCACAGATGGGCGGCCGCCCAGCGCAGCTCCGTGTGGCTGCCGCGCGGCGTCGCGGTGATCGAGACGAGCGCGAGCGCGTGCTCCTCGCCGATCGGGATGACGCCGTCGGTGGTGATGCGCAGCTTCTCGTAGCCGCCGTCCCAGCGCGCGACCCACCGGCGCCAGCCGTCGAGGCCGCGCAGGGCCGTCTCGACCGGGTGCAGCGCGTCGCAGATGAGCTCGACGTCGGGGTCGACGCTGTCGGTGAGCGAGGCGAGGCCGTCTTCGTTCCAGCGCGCGTAGAGCTGTTCGGTGACGTCCGCCGCAGCAATTGATGGCACGTTGCCACGATACGGACGGCCGGATCGCGCCTGGCCGCCTGTTCGAGCATCAGGTTGTGCACCGCGAGCGAACGGTGTTCGTCGTCGGGTCACGCCCATTCGGTGTGGACATCCTGCGCCTGGCCTCGCTGACGTACCTCCAGCCGCTCAGCATGCGCGATCTCGCGACGGTGGCCCGCTACGCGTCGGAGACGTCGATCCCCGCCGGCCGGCGGGTGCTGCTCGACGGCCCGTTCGCCCAGGAGCTCGTGATCCTCGCCACCGGCCGCGGGCGCGTGCGCTGCGCTGGCGAGCCGGTCGCCGAGCTCGGCCCCGGCGACGTCTTCGGCTCGCTCGCGCCGCGCCGCGCGACCTACCCGACGGCGACGGTCACCGCGCTCACGCAGCTGCGCCTCGTCACGTTCAGCACGCGTGCGGTCTGCGAACTGCGCCACACCGAGCCTGACACCTTCGCGGCGCTCGTCGCCGCGTGCGGGCAAGGCCCACAGCAGCACGCGGCGGCCAACCGTTCCGCCCCTGTGGTCGCCGCCGCGGCGTAGCATCCAGCGATGAGCTACTGGCATCCGCCGGCCGGCGGGGGCCCGCCGCGCGATCCCGCTGCGACGCCCGGGGCGCCTGCCACCCGCGTCGTCCACGCGGGGCTGCCCGCGCCCGAACAGGGCAGGCCGTTTCTGCCCGGTCCGACGTTCGCGGCGCCGTATCACCTGATCGGCCACAGCGACGCCTCGCGCTACGGCTACGGCCGCTACGCAAACCCGACCTGGACGGGCTACGAAGCCGCGCTGAGCGAGCTGGAGGGCGGCGAGGCCGTCCTCTTCGCCTCTGGCCTGGCGGCCGTCTCGGCGGTGCTGCTGCCCGTGCTGGCGGCCGGTGACGCCGTCGTGGTCCCCGGCGACGGCTATCCGGGCATCACGGCGATCGCGACGCAGCAGCTGCGACCGCGCGGCGTCGACGTCCGCGTCGTTGCGACCGACGAGTCGGCGATCCGCGCTGCCCTGCCGGGCGCGTCGATCGTCTGGATCGAGACGCCGTCCAACCCCGGCCTGGACCTGGTCGACATCGCCGCGCTGGCGGACGCCGCGCACGCGGCCGGCGCGCTGCTGGTCGTCGACAACACGCTCGCCACGCCGCTGCTGCAGCGCCCGCTCGAGCTCGGCGCCGATCTCTCGGTGACGAGCGCTTCCAAGCACATGACCGGCCACAGCGACCTCGTGCTCGGCTACGTCGTCGCGCGCGATCCGGCGCGTAGCGCCGACATCCGCGCGTGGCGCAGCCTGACCGGCGCGATCGCCGGGCCGTTCGAGGCGTGGCTGGCACACCGATCGCTCGCCACGCTCGACGTGCGCCACGCGCGCATGTGCGCCAACGCGTTCGCACTGGCGCGAGCGCTGGCCGCGCGCGAGGACCTCGACGACGTGCGCTACCCCGGCCTGTCCGGCCACCCCGGCCACGCGCTGGCCACCCGCTGGGGCGGCGGGCGCTTCGGCAGCGTGCTGTGCTTCGACCTCGTGACCGAGGCGCGTGCGCAGGCGTTCCTGGCCGCCTGCCGGCTCGTCGCCGAGGCGACGAGCTTCGGCGGCGTGCACAGCTCTGCCGAGCGGCGCCTGCGCTGGGGCCTGGACGACGTCTCGCCCGGCTTCATCCGCTTCAGCGCCGGGATCGAAGACGCAGGCGACCTCGTCGCCGACGTGGTCGCCGCGCTCGACGCGACCGCGGCCGCCTGAGGCGGCAGCGGTGTGTCGAATACTTCGCGGCGGACGCGAAGAATTGGACACACCCGTTGCGTGGAGTCGCCACCGCCCGGCGGGGGGGGCGATGACGTCGGCCCCGGGGCCGATGGGGGGGAGATGGG
>JBBSQG010000452.1:0-2721 GCA_038258125.1 Solirubrobacterales bacterium | reverse complement strand
CGCCCCCGCGCCGCGCGTAGGTGCGGTTGAACTCGGCGAGCGCGCCGCCGATCCGCGTACCGCCCGCCCAGTCCGGGATGCTCGCGCGGGCGTGCTCGAGCGCCCGCTCGAAGTCGCGCCCGTCGAGCGACTTCGTCAGGCGCGTGAGCCGCGTCGCGAAGACGAACGCCTCCGCCTTGCGCGACGCGCCGACAGCGACCTTCAGCGACGCGAGCAGCACGCGCGAGTAGCGCTCCATCGAGCCCGACACGTCGCAGACGAACAGCAGGCGCCGGGGCACCGGACGCGGCGCGGTGTAGGACAGCCGAAAGGCCTCCCCGTCGGTCGCGAGGGACTTGCGAACCGTGGCGCGCACGTCGAAGCGATGACCGCCGGGCGACGGGCGCTGGCGACGCGAGCGGCGCTCCGGGGCCGCGCGCTTGATCTCGTCGGCCAGCTGGCGCAACGCCGTGAGCTCGTCCTGCTGGTAGTCCATCGCCTGCTGGAGCGTCAGGTCCTCGGTCGCGCTCCACGCGACGAGAATCCCCTCCTTCTGATGGCTCGTCGCGTCCTCGCCGTCGGCGCTGGGCAGGTCCTGGTGCGCTCGCGTGCGCTCGCCGTCCAGCGCGACCTTCTCGGTGCCCTTGCCACCGAACTGCGGCAGCGCCTCGCCACCGTGATGCGACCCGCCCATGCGCGCGTCGCTCTCGCCGTGCTCGGAGCCGCGCTGGCCGGGCACGAGCGGATAGCCGCGCCAGAGACGATCGAAGACGACCTGATAGGTCTCGATCTGGTCGGGGCTCTTGACGAACGAGGCGTGGCCGGCCCAATACAGCGCGTTGGCGTCGCGCAGGTCGATCTCGCCGAGCGCGCGCAGGAAGACGTGCTCGCTGTCGACGCTCGTCGACAACCCGTACAGGCGCAGCGCCCGCGCGAACTCGACCGCGCAGCGCACGATCGCCTCGTCCGTCGGCCGGTCCCGCGTGCCGGCGATCGTCACCGCAGGCCGCCCTGCCGCTCCTGCCCGGGCGGCCCGGACTGCCCGGACTGCTGCGAGCGCGCGATCAGTGTCTCGAGGCCCTGCCCGCGGATCCGGTCGAGGTCGTCGCGCTCCTTGAGCAGCACGCCGAGCGTCTGGCTGGCCGTCTGCGGATCGAGCGCCTGACGGCCGAGCGCGTGAAAGCCCTCCAGCCAGTCGAGCGTCTCGCCGACCCCGGGTGAGCGGTACAGGTCCAGCCACCGCAGCTCCTGGACGAACGCGCACACCTGCTGGGCCAGGTGCTGGCCGATGTGCGGCAGCCGGGCCCGCACGATCGCCAGCTCACGCTGCAGATCCGGATGGTCGATCCAGTGATACAGGCAGCGCCGCTTGAGCGCCTCGTGCAGATCGCGCGTCCGGTTGGACGTGATGATCACGACCGGCGGCGTCTCGGCCCGGTAGACGCCGACCTCCGGGATCGTGACCTGGAACTCCGACAGGAACTCGAGCAGGAAGGCCTCGAACTCGTCATCGGCGCGGTCGAGCTCGTCGATGAGCAGCACCGCGCCGGGCTGGGTCAGCGACTCGAGCAGGGGGCGGCGCAGGAGAAACTGGGCCGAGTACAGCTGCGTCGTGCCGCCGGCGCGCAGTTCCAGCAGCTGGCGCGGATAGTCCCAGTCGTACAGGGCGTGGTGGACGTCGATGCCCTCGTAGCACTGCAGCCGGATGAGCGGGACCCCGCTCGACGCGGCGAGCGCCTTGGCCAGCTCGGTCTTGCCGACGCCGGGCTCGCCCTCCAGCAGCAGCGGCCGGCGCAGCTTCAGCGCGAGGAAGGCGACGGTGCCGAGGCCGTCGTCGACGAGGTAGCGCTGCTGCGTCAGCGCGCCGCGCAGCGCCTCGATCGAGTCAAAGCCAGTCATCGACGATCTCCTCGATCCGTTTGACGGCGTACGGAAGCGCGCGCTGGACCACGGGTGACAGCCCCTGGCACATCTCGTCGACGTCCAGCGGCTGACAGCCGATGATGCGCACGCGGTCGGGCAGATAGCCCATCGTCTTGGCCATCGACAGCACGCGATCGGGGTTGGCGAGGTGGACATCGGGCACGTGCACGCCCTCGCCCACCTCGGGCTCGAGGACGAACACGGTGCCGGGCGCCGCACCGCGGTCGACCGCATCGATGAGCACGAGCCCACCGCAGCCGACCATGAGCTCCTGCAGCAGCGCCACGCCCCCGGTTCCCGTCTCCACGACCTCTGCCCCCGCCGGCAGGTGGCCGAGCAGCTCGGTCACGGCCGGACCGAATCCGTCGTCGCCGCGCAGGACGTTTCCCACCCCGGCGACGAGGATGCGCGTCGAGCGCACATCATGTGGCGGGAAGGCGAGGCTCACGCGACGTTCGCCGCTATGCGCATGACGCCGTCGGAGGAGACCGCGATCGGGACGACGGCCAGCGCCACCCCGCCGGGCTCGTCGTCCACGCGCTTGCCCGACCGGGCGTCATAGGCGCAGTTGTGCCATGGGCAGACGAGGACCGTACCGGTGAGCCGTCCGCCGTCCAAGGGGTTGCGGCCGTCGACCGGGCACACGTTGCGAAATGCATACGGCTCGCCGCCGAGGTTGATGATGAGGATCGCGTTGTCGTCGGAGTCGGCGACGGGCATCACGCCCACCGGGAGGTCGGCGAGCCGCCCGACGTCGCCGAACACCCGTCGCGTGTGGGGGGCGTTCTGGGCCCGTTGGGCCCCGCCCGGGGGGCGGGG
>JBBSQG010000451.1:0-2741 GCA_038258125.1 Solirubrobacterales bacterium | reverse complement strand
GCCGCGCCCCATGCCGCCGCCCGCATCGACCCGTGCGACAGGCACCGCATCATCCGCGCGCTCGAGCTGCACGAGCAGGGCGCCCTCGACGACTCCCCCGAGCTGCCGGCCAGCCGGCTCTGGACGTCCGACACGCGCCACCCGACGCGGCTCGTCGGCCTCGTCCGCGAACGCGACGAGCTCTATGCGCGCATCGAGCGACGCGTCGACGCGATGATCGCGGCGGGCGCGGTCGAGCAGGTCCGCCGTGCGGCTGACGCCGGCGCTTCAGCGACCGCGCGCGCCGCGCTCGGCTTCGAACAGCTCCTGGCCGGTGACATCGACGCGATGAAGCAGCGCACGCGCCAGTACGCCCGCCGCCAGCTGACGTGGATGCGCAAGCTGCCCGACGTCGAGCTCGTCGACCTCACCGGCCGAAGCACGCAGGAGGTGGCAGATCTCGTCTGGCCGTGACGCCCGGACAATCGGTCGGCGGAGCTTGCCGACATCTCGTGACGCGGCGCCCCTCATAGACTGCGCGCCGCATGCCTGAGGTCGCCTTCGAGAAGTGGCAGGCGCTCGGCAACGACTACCTCATCTTCGAGGAGGCGTCGCTGCCGTTCGCGCTGACGCCTGCTCGCATCGAGCGCATCTGCGACGTCCACAGCGGTGTCGGCTCGGATGGCATTCTGCTGCTGTCGCGGCCCGACGAGCCCGGCTTCGTCGCGCGGCTGCGGATCTTCAACCCCGACGGCTCGGAGTCCGGACTATCGGGCAACGGCGCCCGCGAGGCGGTCATGTACCTGCGCCGCCACGGCTGGGCGACGAGGGACCGCTTCTCGATCCAGACCGGCGCCGGCGAGATCCGCCCGCACATCACCGGCCCGGACACCTGCACGCTGGACATGGGCCGCGCGCGCACGTCGTCTGAGGACTTCCCGTCCGGCGATCCCGAGGGCGCCGGCGAACTGACGACCGCCGACGGGCGCACGTGGCGCTTTCAGCACGTCCAGGTCGGCAACCCGCAGTGCGCGATCCACCATCCAGACGTCGCCGGCCTCGACGCGCTCGACCTCGCGCAGATCGGACCGGCGATCGAGCATCACGCCCTGTTCCCCCACCGCACGAACATCTCGTGGTTCGCCGAGCTCGCGCCGGGCGTGATCCGCGCGCGCATCTTCGAGCGCGGCGTGGGGGAGACCATGTCCTCCGGGACCGGTGCGAGCGGTGCGGCGATCGCCTACGTCCTGCGCGGCGGCGACTCGCCGGTCACGATCAAGCTCGACGGCGGCGAGCTCGTCGTCGATGTCGGCGAGGACCTGCACTTCGACCTGACCGGCTGGGCACGACCCGTGTACCGCGGCACGCTGGCCGACGACTTCTGCACCGAACTGGAGAACCTGTGAAGCCATCCAAGCGCCTGGACCTGATCCCGCCCTACCTGTTCGCCGAGCTCGAGCGCAAGATCGCCGCCAAGCGGGCGCAGGGCGTCGACGTCATCTCGCTCGGCATCGGCGACCCCGACCGGCCGACGCCCGCGGTGATCGTTGACGCGATGCAGGAGGCCGTCACGGAGCCCGAGACCCACCAGTACCCGTCCAACCGCGGTCGCCAGGACTTCCGCCAGGCGGTGTCGGACTTCTACATGCGCCGCTTCGACGTCGAGCTTGACCCCGACACCGAGATCATGCCGGCGATCGGCGCCAAGGAGTGCGTCTTCAACCTCAACCTCGCCTTCCTCGATCCCGGCGACGCTGCGCTGTCCGCCGATCCCGGCTACCCGGTGTACACGGGTGGACCGCTGCTGGCCGGCGGCGAGCCGGTGCTCATGCCGCTGCTGCCCGAGCGTGGCTTCATGCCCGACCTGATGGCGGTCTCCGACGCCGACCGGGCGCGCGCGAAGCTCATGTTCTTCAACTATCCCAACAACCCGACCGGCGCGGTCGTGCGGCCGGGCTTCTTCGAGGAGGTCGTCGACTACGTCGGCGGGACGGACATCCTCGCCGTCCACGACAACGCCTACTCCGAGACGACGTACGACGGCTACCGCGCGCCGTCGTTCCTCGCCACGCCAGGCGCCAAGGAGGTCGGCGTCGAGGTCTTCTCGTGGTCCAAGGGCTACAACATGACCGGCTGGCGCTGCGCGGCGATCGTCGGCAACGCCGAGGCGATCGCGGCGTACTGGAAGCTCAAGACGAACATCGACTCGGGCCTGTTCGAGGCCGTCCAGCTCGCGGGCATCGCGGCGCTCAGCCCCGACGCCGACGGCGACGTCAAGGAGATGAACGCGCTCTACACGCGCCGGCGCGACCTCGTCGTCGACGCGCTGCGCACGATCGGCGTCGACGTCACGCCGCCGAAGGGCACGATCTACATCTGGGCGCCGGTCCCGGCCGGCTTCGAGAACGCCGCCGCGTACTGCGCGCATGTGCTCGAGCAGGCCGCCGTGGTGATCTCGCCGGGGCGCGCCTTCGGAGCCAGCGGCGAGGGCTTCTTCCGGATCTCGCTGACCACGCCCGACGACCGGCTGCTGGAGGCTGTCCAGCGGCTCGGCAAGCTCGCGGGCTGACACGACCATGCGCTACTGCGGCATCGATGTCTCGGCCATCCCGGCCAACCAGCAGCTCTGCACGCTGCACGAGCGGCGCGGCGGCGACGGCGAGGTCGAGCTCGTCGCGACGTTCTATGAGCCCGGCAGCGTGGCGGCGGTCGCGGACACCGTGCTCGGCTTCGGCGGCGAGGCGGTCGCGGCGGTCGACGCG
>JBBSQG010000450.1:0-2772 GCA_038258125.1 Solirubrobacterales bacterium | reverse complement strand
CGCGAAGATCGCCGCCAGCACGATCGCCAGGTTCTGCCCGTAGTCGTGGGGCAGCAGCGACGGATTGTCGGCGCGGCGGCCCTCGGCCATCACGACCGGCACGCTCATCAGCGCGACCAGGCCGCAGACGGCCAGCGTCGCCTGCAGCCCGCCGCGCAGCGCGACGGGCACGAGCCGCGTCAGCAGCGCACCGATCACGAGCACCACGGGCGCCAGCAGCGCGTCGTGCGCGACGAGCGCGCCGCCGACCCACTTCGCCCAGTCGGCGGGGATCGTCTGCCTGGCGTTGTGCAGCAACCCGTACAGCCCGAACGCGAACATCGCGCCGCCGACGACCAGGCCGATCCGCCCCGGCCGGCCGGCCGGCGTCTCGGGCTGGCGCTCGGTGCCCGCGCTCATGTCCGCACCTCGAGCGCGGTGACCCATTTCGTCAGCATCACACCGGGCCGGTTGGGCGCGATCAGGCGACACGGGAAGCCGTGGTCGAGATGCAGCGGCTCACCGTTGATCTCCAGCGCCAGGAGCGTGTTCTCGTGCCCCGCGACAATCGTGTTCAGCTCCGAGCTGCGGTAGCTGCCGCGCGTCTGCATCGACCGCACGACGACCTCGGCGCCCGGCGCCGCGCCGGCCCGCTCGAGCAGGTCGCGGACGCGCACGCCACGCCACGTGGCGCTCGCGCTCCAGCCCTCGACGCAGGAGATCGGCAGCTCGGCCGAGTGCTGGGGCAGTGCGCGCAGTTCGTCCAGCGACAGGCTCAGCGGCCGCTCGACCGCTCCCTTGACGTCCAGGCGCCAGCTTGGCTGGCGCGCGGTCTGCAGCACTCCGGCCCCGCCCGCGGTGCGGTTGACCGGGATGCCCTGCGGGCCGATATCCGGTACCCGCGGGGCAAGCGCGGCGAGGTCCTTCAGGGGCCGGAAGGTCTGCCCGGCAGTGGTCAGCGTGACGGCCCCGACGGCGGCGCCTGCGGTCCACAGCAGCCCGCGCCGTGACAGCCCACCGGCGGCTGCGGCAACCGGTTGGAGCGCCTCGACGGGCTTGGCGGGGTCGGCGGGCTCGGCGGGCTCGGCGGGCTCGGCCGGCTCGGCGGGCTCGGCGGGCTCGGCGGACCCGACCGGCTCGGCGGGCGCCGCAAGCGGCGTGCGCAGCGCGCGCCGCGACTGACTCCACTTCGCTCCGATGTGGATGAACAGCACCCCGATCAGCATCCAGCCCGACCAGAAGTGGCTGACGACGAAGTTGAACTCCCACGGGTACCAGCGCGTCGTGTTGGTCAGGCCGCTGAAGAGCTGAAACAGCGCCAGCGCGACGAGCGGGGCGATGAACAACCGCTCGCTGAGCTGGGTGACGTTGCGCGCCGGCGGCCAGGTGAAGAGCAGCGGGTATACCGTCCACAGCTTCAGCAGCAGCAGCGGGATCGCGGCTATCCCGGCCACGACGTGCACGCCCTGGGTGACGCGGTACAGCCAGCTCGGCGAGGCGGGCGTGGAGAGAAAGCCGATGTCGAGCGGGTGCTGGGCGAAGTGCGACACGAGGCCGGTGGCAAAGCAGGTCAGAAACGCGATCGCCAGCGCGACGCCGAGGCGTGCTGCGACGCGCTCGTCATGCAGCGGGCTGGAGAAGGCGCCCTCGCGAAACGGGCCGCCCGGCCGCGCCCGCTCCAGGCGCGCGGCGACGAACTCGACCGGGTCACGCGGGGGCTTCATACCGCGGCCAGGCGCGCGAACCAGCGCCGCTCCTCACACCAGCGCTCCGCGACCGCGAAGCGGGCCGCGTGCGCCGGCGCATGGATCGCGTCGGCCCCGACGTAGGCCCAGTCAAACGGCCGGCTGCGGCGCCCCGCGAACTCCAGCCGGATGCGCTCGCTGGTCACAGCGACACCGGGCGGCGCGAGCTCGACGAGCACCTCGCCGTCGGCGCGCAGCAGCTCGCGCAGCCGCGCCAGCAGAGCGTGGGGGACGCCGCCGATCCCGATGTTGCCGTCCAGCAGCAGCGCGCTGCCCCAGGTTCCCGCGCCGGGAAGCCGGTCGAAGACCGATGCCTCGATCGCCGGCGCGCCGCGCAGGCGTGCGACGCGGACGGCGGCCGGCGCGTTGTCGACGCCGAGCACGACCCGCCCGCGCTGGGCGAGCGCCAGCACGTGCCGGCCCGGACCGCAGCCGACGTCGAGCACCGGACCGCGGGCGCGGTCCAGCACCGCCTCGTCGGCGGCGGCGAGCGGACCGAGCCAGCGGTTGATCGCCAGGGCGACCGCCGTCCCGTCGGGGCGGCGGATGCGCAACCGCGGCCGGTCCTCGGCGAGCGCGAGCCCGTAGACCTCGGCGGCGGTCGGCGTCATGCGGCGACCGGCACGGGCAGGCGCAGCTGCGCGAGCGTGCGCGCGAACCGCGTGCCCGGGGCGAGCGCGGCGACCGCACGCGCGTCGGCGATGTCGTCGACGTCGCGCAGCGCGGGCAGCTCTTGGGGAGCGAGCCCCAGCTCGTGCAGGCGGGCGCGCTGGATCGCGCACGTGCGCTCATCGCTCATCGGCACGCCGGCGAACACCGCGTCGTCGGGCGTGCGCAGGCCGATCGCCCAGTAGCCCCCGTCGGGCGCCGGGCCCAGCACGGCGCCGGCGTCGGCGAGCGCGTCGAGCGCATCGGCGAGCTGGCGCGGCGTGACCTGCGGCGTGTCCATCCCGATGACCAGCGCCGGCCCGCCGATGGCGGCGAACGCCGCTGCGAGCCGCGCGGCGAGACCCTCGCCGCGCTGGGCGATGACCTCCAGGCCGGCGGG
>JBBSQG010000449.1:0-2779 GCA_038258125.1 Solirubrobacterales bacterium | reverse complement strand
ATGGACGTCGTCGCCGACTTCCACACGCCGATGTTCGGTGGGCCGCCGCGGCGGGCGCTGGACCTCACCGAGGACACCGGCATCATCACCGCGGTCGCCAACGACATCGGCACCGAGGAGATCTTCCAGCGCCAGGTGATCGCCTACGGCCGCGAGGGCGACGTGCTGCTGGCGATGTCGACGAGCGGTAACTCGCTCAGCGTGCTGCTGGCACTCGAGGAAGCGCGCAAGCGCAAGCTCGTCACGATGGCGTTCGTCGGCTACGACGGCGGCAACGTCGCCAAGAACGACCTCGCCGACCACGTCATCATCAGCGGCTCGCAGAACATCCCGCGCATCCAGGAGGCGCACGCGAGCGTCTACCACGTGCTGCGCGAGCTCGTCGAGATCCCACCTGCGCCCGAGCCCGCGCCGTGAGCACCCAGTCAGAGGGATCGGCGGTCCGCGTCCGGGCCCGCGTCGACGGGACCGTGCAGGGCGTCGGCTACCGCCCCTTCGTCTACCGCCTCGCCGGCGAGCTCGGGATCGCCGGCTGGGTGCGCAACGACGAGCGCGGCGTGCTCGTCGAGGCGGAGGGGCCGCCCGGCGCGGTCGAGGCATTCGTGGCGCGGCTGAGCACCGACGTGCCGCCGCTCGCCGAGGTGCGCGGCGTGCAGGCCGAGCCGGTGGCCGTCGTCGGCACGGCGGGCTTCGAGATCGTGGCCAGCGAGCACGGCGGCGCCGCCACCGCGCCGGTCACACCCGACTCGGCCACCTGCAACGACTGCCTCGCCGAGCTCGCCGACCCCGGCGATCGGCGCTATCGCTATCCGTTTCTGAACTGCACGCACTGCGGGCCGCGCTTCACGATCGTCCAGGGCATCCCCTACGATCGCCCGCTGACGACGATGTCCGGCTTTGCGATGTGCGAGGCGTGTGAGGCCGAGTACGAGGACCCGCTCGACCGCCGCTTTCACGCCCAGCCCAACGCCTGCCCGGTCTGCGGGCCGCAGGTGCGGCTGCTCGAGCGCGACGGTGCAGAGGCGGAAGGTGTCGAGCACCCACTTCGGGCGGCCGCCGACGATCTGCGAGCCGGCAAGATCCTCGCCGTCAAGGGGCTGGGCGGCTACCACCTCGCCTGTCGCGCCGACAGCGGGGAGGCGGTCGCGGCGCTGCGCGGGCGCAAGCAGCGCGAGGACCGTCCGTTCGCACTGCTCGTCGCCGACGTCGCGGCGGCGCGCTCGCTCGTCGAGCTCGACGCCGCCGAGGAGGCGCTGCTGACCTCGCGGGCGCGGCCGATCGTGCTCGCCCGCCGCCGCGCCGACGCGGACGTTGCCGACGCGGTCGCCCCCCGCGCCGCGGATCTCGGCGTGATGCTTCCCTACACACCGCTGCACCAGCTGCTGGCGACCGACACCGGTGTGCCGCTCGTGCTGACGAGCGGCAACCTGTCCGACGAGCCGATCGCCTTCGACGACGACGACGCGCGCGACCGCCTGAAGCACATCGCCGATCGCTTCCTCATCCACGATCGCCCGATCGCCACGCGGACCGACGACTCCGTCGTCCGCGCCGTGCGCGAGCGCCCGCTCATGCTGCGTCGCTCGCGCGGCTATGTCCCGGCGAGCCTCGACCTGCCGATCGCCACGCCCGAGCACCTGCTCGGGATGGGCGCCGAGCAGAAGAACGCGTTCTGCGTCGCCAAGGGCGATCGCGCGTGGCCCAGTCACCACATCGGCGACCTGAAGAACTACGAGACGCTGCAATCGCTCGAGCACGGCATCGCGCATTTCGAGCAGCTGTTTGAGATCACCCCCAAGCTTGTCGTCCATGACCTGCATCCGGACTACCTCTCCACGCGCTACGCGCTGGGCCGCGAGGACGTCAAGCTCTTCGCCGTCCAGCATCACCACGCCCACCTCGCGGCGACGCTCGCCGAGCACGGCGAGACCGGCCCGGCCGTCGGCGCGATCTTCGACGGCACCGGCTTTGGCACCGACGGAACCGTCTGGGGCGGCGAGATCCTCGTCGGCGGGCTGCACCAGATAGGGCGCGCCGGGCGCCTGCGACCGATCCGCCTGCCCGGCGGCGAGCGCGCGATCAAGGAGCCGTGGCGGATGGCGTGCGCCTGGCTGACCGACATGAAGGTCGACTCGCTGCCGCCGGCGTTCGCCGACCTCGCGCAGCAGCGCTGGAACATGGTCGCGCGGATGTCGATCCAGGGGACGGGCTCGCCGTTCACCTCGAGCATGGGACGGTTGTTCGACGCGGTCGCGGCGATCTGCGGTGTGCGCATGGAGGTCAGCTACGAGGGCCAGGGCGCGATCGAGTTCGAGGCGCTGGCCGATCGCGCCGCGGCCGATCCGTATCCGATGGAGTTCGAGCAGCGCGGCGAGTCCGTGGCGTTGGACCCCCGGCCGATGATCCGCGCCATGCTCGACGACATCGCGGCCGGCGTTCCGGTGTCTTCGATCTCGGCGCGCTTTCATGCCGGCCTGGCCCGTGCCACCGCCGAGGTGCTCATCATCACCGCGGAGCGCCGCGATCTGCAGCTGGCCGTCCTCTCCGGCGGCGTCTTCCAGAATCGCCTGCTGCTCGAGCTGACGATCGACGCGGTGCAGGCGGCCGGGCTGCGCGTGATCGTGCCCGAGACGCTGCCGCCCAACGACGGGCAGATCGCCTTCGGTCAGGTCGCGATCGGCGCGGCCCGGCTCGCCGCCAGCTGATCGGGCGCCAGCTCCTCCGGCGGGTTGGAGGTGGTCCGCGGTCGCGGCGTATGCTCTGGCGGCGATGGAGAGCT
>JBBSQG010000448.1:0-2782 GCA_038258125.1 Solirubrobacterales bacterium | reverse complement strand
TCGATGGCCCGTCG
This sequence comes from Solirubrobacterales bacterium, assembly GCA_038258125.1. Classification (GTDB taxonomy): domain Bacteria; phylum Actinomycetota; class Thermoleophilia; order Solirubrobacterales; family Solirubrobacteraceae; genus CADCVQ01. The sequence continues at coordinate 2,768 of JBBSQG010000448.1, read as the reverse complement.
CTCCGATCGTGGCGGGGCTGCTGTTCGCGGCACTGCCCTTCGTCGCATCGGAATACGTGCTGGACCTGGCGCTGCGCATCGCCGTCTACGCGGTGTTCGCGCTCAGCCTGCAGCTCATTGTCGGCGCGACGGGGCTCGTCAGCCTCGGCCACGCCGCCTTCCTCGGCATCGGTGCCTACGCGACCGTGCTCGGCTCGGGCAATGGCGGCGGGTCGGTTCTCGTCCTGCTGCCGCTCGCGATCGGCTGCGCCGCGCTCTACGCCGCGTTCGTCGGCGCCTTGAGCCTGCGCACGCGCGGCGTCTACTTCATCATGGTCACGCTCGCCTTCGCGCAGATGGCGTACTTCGTCGTCCACGACACGAGGGCCGGCGGCGGCAGCGACGGCATCTTCCTCTACGTCAAGCCCGTTCTCGCGGTCGGCGGCAAGACAGTGTTCGACCTCGACGACCCGCTCGCGTTCTTCTACCTCGTGTTCGCCGGGCTCGTCGGCACCTACGCGCTGCTCGCGCTGCTGCTGCGCTCGCGCTTCGGCCACGCGCTGGCGGGCATCCGCGTCAACGAACAGCGGATGCGGGCCGCGGGCTTCCCGACCTACTGGTACAAGCTCGCCGCCTTCATCGTCGCCGGGGCACTGGCCGGGCTCGCCGGCTTCCTGCTCGCCGTGAAGGACGGCATCGTCAACCCCGAGTTGCTGGCGTGGCAGGAGTCGGGCGCGGTGCTGCTGATGCTGATCCTCGGTGGCGTGGCCAGCCTGCGCGGCGCGGTGCTCGGCGCGGCGGTGTTCACGCTGCTGCGCGAGCTGTATCAGTCGGAGTCGCTGCTCGGATCGCTGGCCTCGCACTGGCAGCTCACGCTCGGTCTCACGATCATCGTCTTCGTGGCGCTGCTGCCCGACGGGCTGATCGGGCTCGGCAGGCTGGTGCGGCGCAAGCGCACGGAGACGGTCGATGGCTGAGGCCGCCACCGCGCCGCTGCTCGAGGCGCGCGGCCTCGTTCGCCGCTTCGGCGGGCTCGCCGCGGTCGACGATGTTTCGGTCGCGGTGCGCGTCGGCGAGCTGCATGCCGTGATCGGCACCAACGGCGCAGGCAAATCGACGCTCGTCAACCTGCTGTCGGGCGAGCTGGCGCCGAGCGCCGGAACCATCGCCCTCGACGGCCATGACATCACGCGCTGGTCGCAGCCGCGCCGTGCCGGTGCCGGCATCGGCCGCAGCTTCCAGCGGACGACGATCTTCCCCGCCTTCACGGTGTTCGAGAACTGCCGCCTCGCCGCGCAGGCGATGGCGCCCGCGCCGTGGCGCGTGTGGCAGCGCGCGCAGCGCGACGCGCCGAGCATCGAGGCGGCCCACGAGGCGCTCGACGCCGCCGGCCTCGCCGGTGACGACGACCGCGTTGCCGCCACGCTCAGCCACGGCGGCAAGCGCCAGCTCGAGATCGCGATGTGCCTGGCGACCCGGCCGCGCGCGCTGCTCCTCGACGAGCCGCTCGCCGGCATGGGTGCCGAGGAGACGGATCGCATGCTCGGGTTGTTGATCGCGCTCAAGCCCGGCCACGCGATCCTGCTCGTGGAGCACGACATGGATGCGGTCTTTCGCGTGGCCGACCGCATCACCGTGATGGTCAATGGCGCCGTGCTCGCGCGCGGCACGCCCAACGCGATCCGCGCCGACCGTGCGGTGCAATCGGCCTACCTCGGCGAGCACGCCGCATGACCTTGCTCGCGGTGTCGGGCCTGAACGCCCACTACGGTTCGAGCCACGTGCTGCAGGGCGTCGACCTCACGATCGACGAGGGCGTGTCGTTCGGCCTCCTCGGCCGCAACGGCATGGGCAAGACGACGCTGATCCGCACGATCATCGGCTACTTGCGCGCCAGTGCCGGTCGCGTGGCATGGCTCGGACGTGATGCAACCGGCGCGGCATCCGAGAAGATGGCGCGGGGCGGCATCGGCTACGTGCCCGAAGGCCGCGGCATCTTCCCGAACCTCACGGTGCGGGAGAACCTCGTGATGACCGCCAGGCCCGGCGCGACGAGCGGGCGCGGCGCCGAGCCGTGGACGCTCGACCGCGTCCTGCACACCTTTCCCCGCCGCGCCGAGCGCCTCGGCCACGGCGGCCAGCAGCTCTCGGGCGGCGAACATCAGATGCTCGCGATCGGACGCGCGCTGATGACGAACCCCCGCCTGCTCGTCCTCGACGAGGCGACCGAAGGTTTGGCGCCGCTCGTCGTCGCCGAGATCTGGCGAACGATCTCGGCGATCCGCAAGACCGGCATCGCGACGCTGATCGTCGACCGCAACTACCGCGCCGTGCTCGCCCACACCGACCGCGCCGTCGTGCTCGAAAAAGGCGTCGCCGTGATGAGCGGTGCGTCGGCCGAACTGAGCGCCGACGCCGATCGCCTGGCACGCTGCCTCGGCGTGTAGCGCGCCCACAGCATCTACGATTCCCTCCCGGCCTCACCGCATCAAAAAGGAACGACCATGGTCCACGAGATCGCCGACATTCGCATCCAGCAGGGTAAGAACGCCGAATTCGAGGCCGCAGTTGCGCGCGGCGCCGCCACCGTCATCGCGCGCGCCGAGGGCTACCGCTGGCATCGAGTCGTCAAGGGCATCGAGTCGCCCGAGCGCTACCAGCTCATCATCGGCTGGGAGACGCTCGAGACACACACCGTCGCCTTCCGCGGCGGGCCGCTGTTCGCCGAGTGGCGGGCGATCGTCGGCCCGTTCTTCGCCGCGCCGCCGTCGGTCGAGCACTACGAGGTG
>JBBSQG010000447.1:0-2799 GCA_038258125.1 Solirubrobacterales bacterium | reverse complement strand
GCCATCGCTGCCGACGCCGCCGAGGGCTGCTTCGCCGCGGCGACGGCCGGCAGGCTGGCCGGCTTGGCCGCCGTGAACAGCCACTCGTCGAAGAACGCCCCCAGGTTCTGGTGGGAGTACCGCTCAGCGAGCGTGATGAACTCGGGGATCGTCGCGTTGCCGCCTTCCTTGCGGTTGATCCACTGCCTGAGGATGTGGAAGAACGTGTTGTCGCCGACCTTCAGGCGCAGCGCGTGGAGCGTCGCCGCCCCGCGGTCATAGACCGCCCCGTCGAACAGGTCATCCGGCCCCGGATCGCCGATCTTCAGCGCCCAGAACGAATCCTCCGCCGGGATCGACGTGTAGAAGTCGAAGAAGTCCTGCGCCGTGGCACGGCCCTGCTGCTCGCTCCACAGCCACTCCGAGTACGTCGCGAAGCCCTCGTTGAGCCAGATGTGCTGCCAGGCCGCGAGCGCGACGTCGTCGCCGACCCACTGGTGGGCGAGCTCGTGGACGACGACGGAGTCCGCCGGTTCACCGAAGTCGTTGAAGAAGTCCTTGGAGTAGACCGGCCGCGTCTGGGTCTCCAGCGCGAAGCCGAGCCCGTCGAGGTCGTCGACGATCCCGCCGGCGGACCGGAACGGATAGCGGCCCCAGATGTCCTGCAGGAAGTCGATGATCTCCGGCTGGCGGGCCAGCGCGACCTTGGCGACGCTGCCGATGCTCGGCACATCGGCCCCCGTGCCGACCGTCCAGTCGTTCTCGTTGGGCTCGGTGCCGGCGGGGGCACCGGGCACCGTCCAGCCGTCGAGCGTGTCGCCGTCATCCTCGAAGGAGGTCGAGCCGGCCCCGCCGGGCCCGACGATGTCGTCGACGACGACGCCGCGATGCTGGATCGTGTTGTCGCTGGCGTAGCTGATCGACAGCTCGACGTCCGATCCGGCGTAGGCCGACAGGTCGACGGCCCACGTCTCATAGCCGTCGCTGGCGCCGGTGGCCGCGTTCCAGCTGCCGGTCGTGCCGCCCGCGGTACAGCGATTGCTTCCGCCTGGGTCGCTCATGTAGTGCGTCAGGAACGGATGCAGGCTCAGCCAGAACGAGCAGAGGTTGTTGCCGGTGAAGGCCGTCGTGTGCCCGTTGAGGTCGGGCAGCGTGGTCCAGTCCTCGCTGCCGGGGTGATGCGCCTCGACGAACAGGAAGTCCCAGTTGCGCTCGGTGTCGCGGTCGACCTTGAAGTTCAGCTGGCCGCCGCCGGCGGGGACGGCGATCGTCCGGGCCAGGCGCTTGTGGGAGAAGTTCGCCGCCTGTGAGACCGCGAACTGGCTGCCGCTGCTCGGCGACGGGCTCTCGAAGAGGTCGGGGTCCAGCGCGTCCCAGTAGCGGATCCCCTTCGCGCGGTAGGCGTCGATGTCGAACTCGCCGATGTCGACCGTCGTCAGGTAGGAGGCCATCGGCTCGCGCGCGTCCCAGATCCAGGTCGTCTCACCGCGCGACGTCCGGCTGCTCTTCAGCTCGCCGTTGGCGATCGCCTGGGTACCAGCAGGCACGGTGACGCGGAACTCGTAGGAGGCCTTGTCGAGCGGATGATCGTTGACCGGATACCACGTCGCCGCGACCTCGGGCTGCCCGGCGACGAGCGTGCCGTCGTCGGTGGCGATGAAGCCCGACTGGCCGATCTCGGCGTCGCCGACGGGCTGCGGGATGCCGTCGTAGGTGATCGCCGTAGTGAAGTCCTTGCCGTCCTTGATGCCGCGGCGGGGCGTGATCGTCAGCTCGCCGCCGTCGCGCGTCCACGTCGCCGGCCGGCCGTCGACCGTGATGCGGCGCACGTTCAGCCCGGTCAGGTCGAGGTTGAAGGACGACAGGTTCTGGTCCGCCTCGGCCTCGATCGTGGCGACGCCGCTGAGCACGTCGCTGGCCGGCGAGTACCGCAGCTCGAGCAGGTAGTGCTCGGTGTCGTAGCCGCCGTTGCCGTCGAGCGGGAAGTACGGGTCGCCGATCCCCGGCGCACCGGGCGTGAACGGGGTGAGCAGACCGAACCTGGCGCTGGCCGTCGCGGGCGCGACAGCCATGCATGCGAGGACGGCGGCGACGGCGGCAACGCGATGCGACATGGTCCTACCTCCTTGGCTTCCATCCAGCGGAGCGCGCGCCGGCCGCGCGATGCCCCGCGGGCATGCTTACCACGTCGACCGGGAGATCGAAACCCCGCGCCGGCGACGGTCGCGTGAGCGGTTGGCGCGCTCACGATCAGCCGAGGCCGACGGACGAGAGCACCTCGTAGCGCGCGCCGTCGGGGCCGGTGTGCGAGCAGTACAGGGTCAGTGCCAGCGCCTGCAGTGACAGCTGCGGCGGCGGGTCGAGCGCGGGGCGCGTGTCGATCCGCGTGCCGCGCGGCACGCGCCCGACCGTCATGTGGGGCCTGTAGCGACGCGGATCGGCCTCGAAGTCGATCGCCGACTCCAGGGCGGCCGCGAGATCGGCCTGCAGCCCCGCGAGCTGCTCGTCGTCGGCAAGCGCGACGGCGAGCACGCCGGGACGGCGGCGCGGCAGCCACAGCGCGCCGTTCGTGCACAGTTCGGGCAACGGTCGCAGGACGTCGGCCAGCCGCGCGCCGACCGTCGTCGCCTCGTCCTCGTTGCGCGACCCGAGGAAGGCCAGCGTGACGTGCAGGTTCCCGGCCGGGATGCGGCGCACGACCGGCGGCGCCGCGGCGTCGGCCCAGGCGGCCAGCGCCACGCATGCGCTCGCGGGCAGGTCGAGCGCGACGAAGAGCCGCATCAGCGCGGGCTGCCGGCGCCCAGGAGCAGGCGCCGGATG
>JBBSQG010000446.1:0-2812 GCA_038258125.1 Solirubrobacterales bacterium | reverse complement strand
TCCAAGACGCGGGCGGGCAGACCACGGTTGGGCGACGTGCGGCGTCGCCGTACGAGGTCGCGCCCGCCTTCGAATTCGCCGTGCCGGGGGCCGAAGAGCGGAGCGCCCGGCCGCGGAGCCTGCAGGGTTCGTGCGGCGCGATCTCTGGAGTCTCTCCATACCGGCGCATCAAGAACATCTCATTCTCAGGCGGGTGGAACACCATCCGCGCCCGCAACCGCCGCATCCCGATCGGAGTGCGTCTCAAGACGCACTTCACCGTCGAAGCGGGCTTGGACGTCACCGGCGGTCTCGGGCTCAGCTGCAGCGGGAAGCTCAGCTTCTCCGCCAGCGGGATGGCCGGACCGATTCCGGTCACAGCAGCTATCGGCGGCGATCTCACCGCGTCTGCCGCCATCGGCGCGAAGCTCACGGCCGGCGGCTCGGTCGAGATCGACGCCGGCGCGGCGACCGTCGGAATCCCGCCTACGCTTGCCTGGGTCCCCAGCGTCAACTTCAGCAAGCCGAAGTTCACGTTCAGCCCGACGCTGTTCGCCGAGGCCAGCGCTGGCGTCGGCATCTTCATCAAGGCCGGGCTTGGCAACGACAACGTCGTCAGTACGACGCTCAACTTCGGCAGCAGCGCCGACTTCAGCGCCAAAGTGGGCTCATGCTCGTGGGACGCCAACTACGGCCAGTTCTCGGCAGAAGGAAAGGTGCTGACCTTCGACGTCGAGACACCGAAGACGCCCGCATTGCTCACCAAGAACCTCTGGACCAACCCATGCGGAGGAGACAGCGCCCCACCGCCAACACCAGGCTCGCCGCCAGGATCGCCTCCTGTTGCCCCGCCGCCGCCTCCGCCCGTTCCTCCGCAAGGGGCCACCGCAGTCGCCGCGGGCAACGGCTCGACCTGCGCCGTGGTGACGGGCGGCAGCGTCTACTGCTGGGGGCGCAGCGGGGAAGGCGAACTCGGTAACGGCTCCTACGTCGGGCCGCAGACCTGCGTAGGAGGCAGCGCGCAATGCAGCCGGGTTCCGGTGCGGGTCCTCGGGATCACGGATGCAACTGCTGTCGCGGTTGGGAACGCCTACGCCTGCGCATTGCGCTCCGGCGGAAGCATCAAGTGCTGGGGATACAACGGGCGTGGCGAACTCGGTGACGGCACGACCACCTCCACCAACACCCCGGTCACGGTGCTGAACATCACGACAGCGACAGCCGTCGCCATAGGAAACGAGCAGACCTGCGCGCTCCTAGCCGACGGCCATGTCGACTGCTGGGGAGCGAACGACGTAGGCCAACTCGGTGACGGCACTCTCATCGACCGATCGGTACCGACGCCAGTGAGCGGAATTACGAACGCGACCGCCGTCGCAGCCGCCTCCTACCACACCTGCGCGCTCCTGGGCAGCGGAACGGTCCGCTGCTGGGGCCACAACACGGACGGGGAGCTCGGAGATGGCACGACGACGGATCGCTCCGTGCCTGTGGACACGGCCGACAATGCGAGCGCGATCTCCGCTGGATGTGCTGTGCTCACCGACACGAGCGTTGTTTGCTGGGGCCTCAACAACTCCGGCCAGCTCGGGATTGGCACATTCATTGGGCCGGAGAACTGCTTTCGTGGTGCCAACTGCAGCACGCACCCTGTAGCGGTCAGCGGTCTCTCGGACGTCACCTCGGTGGCAGGCTTTGGTAGCTGGTCGTGCGCGCGCCGAACCACCGGCAATGTCGCCTGTTGGGGATATGGAGGTGGGGGAGGTCTCGGCAACGGCACCGCCCCTGACAGCGCTAGTGCTTCGCCCGTCATCGGGATCGCCAACGCAACGACGATCGCCTCAAGCGGAGGCCACGCGTGCGCGCTCTTGGGCACGGGCGGTATCGAGTGCTGGGGCGAGAACAACACCGGCCAGCTAGGCGACGGCGGAGGCGGTGGCCCAGACCCCGACTATGACAATCCGCCGCGGCCCGTCATTGGCCTGCCCTGAAGCTCGCGGCGTCTGGGCTGCCCCGAGATCTCTGAGATGACCAACCACAGGCCCGGGTAGCAGTGAGCTTCAGAGAACTTGCGTTCTCTGAAGTAACCTTCGGGGATGGCTTCAGAGAACGCGAACCCTGGCCGGCCGCAAGGTCCCGAATCGACTTCAGGGAACACGGCATCTGTCTCGCCGGGCCGGCGGGGACGGGTCGCGGTCGGGTTGGACGGGCCGTTTCGCGCTGTTCTGGAGGACTACTCGGCGGCGTTGAAGGCGGCGCCCCTGTCCGACCAGACGCGCCGAACATACGCGTCGAAGGTGCGGCAGTTCCTCGCCTGGCTCGCTGTCGCAGACATCGACGGCGACCCGCTCGACACAACCGCCGCACGCGACTGGGCGGTCCGCGACTACCGCACCCACCTACAGACGGTCCTCAAGCGCAAGCCCGCGACGGTCAACAACGCCCTCGCCGCCGTCGACGACCTCTACACCCGCCGCGGACTCGGACCGGCGAGCGCAGCCCGCGCGGAGATCCCGAGGACCGCCCCCAAGGCGCTGGGCACACGGGCAGCCGTGCGGTTCCTGCGCGCCGTCGAGGCCTGTCCGTCGCCACGTGATCGCGCGATCGCGCTGATCCCGTTCTACGCCGGCACCCGGATCGGCGAGATCGTCCGCCTGGACACCGGCGACGTCCAGCTCTCCGCGCGCAAGGGCACCCTACGCGTCATGGGGAAGGGCGAAAAGGTCCGCGAGATCCCGATCCACCCCCAACTCCGCGCCGCCCTGCGCGGCTGGCTCGACGAACGCCCCGACTGGCCCGGCGCTGACGTCCCGGCGCTGTTTCTCAACCAGCG
>JBBSQG010000445.1:0-2819 GCA_038258125.1 Solirubrobacterales bacterium | reverse complement strand
GCGCCGTTGGGGCCGATCACGCCGACGATCCCGCCGCGCGGCAGCTTGAAGGTCAGGTCCTCGATCAGCAGGCGGTCGCCGAAGCCCTTGCGCAGCCCGTCGGCCTCGACGACGATGTCGCCCAGGCGCGGGCCGGCGGGGATGTGGATCTGGACCTGGTCGAGCTTGACGTTGCGGTCCTCGGCGAGCAGCGCCTCGTAGTTGTTCAGGCGCGCCTTGGCCTTCTTGCGCCGGCCCTTGGGGTTCTCGCGGACCCATTCGAGCTCCTGCTCGATCGTCTTCTGGCGGACCTTGTCGCCCTTCTCCTCCATCGCCAGGCGCTTCTGCTTCTGCTCCAGCCAGGAGGAGTAGTTGCCCTCGTAGGGCAGGCCGCGCGCGCGGTCGAGCTCGAGGATCCAGCCGGCGACGTTGTAGAGGAAGTAGCGATCGTGGGTGACCGCGACGATCGTGCCCTTGTACTCGGCGAGGTGGCGCTCCAGCCAGTCGACCGACTCGGCGTCGAGGTGGTTCGTCGGCTCGTCGAGCAGCAGCAGGTCGGGGGCGCGTAGCAGCAGGCGACACAGCGCGACGCGGCGCCGCTCGCCGCCGGACAGCGTCGTGACGTCGGCGTCGGCCGGCGGCAGGCGCAGCGCGTCCATCGCGTACTCGATGGCGGTGTCGAGGTTCCAGGCGTCGGCGGCGTCGATCTCGTCCTGCAGGCGGGCGAACTCGTCGGCGGTCTCGTCGGAGTAGTTGGCGGCCAGCTCGTTGAAGCGCGCGAGCAGTGCCTTCGTCTCGTGCACGGCCTCCTCGACGTTGCCCTTGACGTCCTTGGTCTCGTCGAGCTGGGGCTCCTGCTCGAGCAGGCCGACCGTCGCGCCGGGCGCGAGCATGGCGTCGCCGCGGTAGTCGGTCTCGATCCCGGCCATGATCTTCAGGACCGTCGACTTGCCCGCGCCGTTGTAGCCGAGCACGCCGATCTTGGCGCCGGGCATGAACGCGAGCGTCACGTCCTTGAGCACCGTCTTGTCGGGCGGGTAGTCCTTTGACAGGCGGTGCATCGTGTAGACGTATTGGGCGGACATCGCGTCGATGCAGGGTAGCCACCGGCCGTCTGCATCACCGGACACGGTCGGGACCGCCGCGGATCGCCCGTTTGAGTGCCCTTCTGGACCCCCTCCGTTCGTCCAGAATTGTGCAGTTCGCGCCGCGCTGCCCTCCATGGCCTTGCGCGAGCAGCCATCGGCAGCGCCAGATCGCGCGGCACGCTGGTCGGACGACAACGGCAAACGGGGAGACGGGATCCTGTCCTGAATGTTCGCCACCATCGGACAGCGATGAGTTTGAGTCCTCCCGGCGGTCGTAGCTGACATGACTAGCCTCCCGCGAGTGCCCGAACTCGCGATCTCCCTGCGCGCCGTCGTCAAGCACTACGGCGACATCGTCGCCGTCGACGGTCTCGACCTCGACGTGCCGACCGGCACGTGCGTCGGCCTGCTCGGGCCCAACGGCGCCGGCAAGTCGACGACGATGAAGATGCTCACCGCCCAGGTCATCGCCAACGCCGGCGAGATCGAGGTGCTGGGCTTCACGCTGCCGGCGCAGTCGAAGGTCGCGCGCGCCGCGATGGGCGTCGTGCCCCAGCTCGACAACCTCGACACGACGCTGACCGTCGAGCAGAACCTGCGCGTCTTCGCCCGCCTGTACCGGATCGGCCGCGCCGATCGTGCCGCCGCGGTCGACCGGGCGCTGGAGATCGCCCACCTCGCCGACCGCCGCACGGCGAAGGTCGACGAGCTGTCGGGCGGCATGCGCCGGCGGCTGCTGATCGCCCGCGCGCTCGTCCACAAGCCGCGGCTGCTGCTGCTCGACGAGCCGACCGTCGGGCTCGATCCCCAGATCCGCCAGGAGATCTGGGCGCTGATCGACGCGCTGCGCAGCGAGGGCACGTCGATCCTCATGTCGACGCACTACATCGAGGAGGCCCAGCGGCTCGCCGACAGCGTGACGATCATGTCCCACGGCAAGGCGGTCGCGACCGGGAAGCCGTCCGAGCTCGTGTTGCGGCACGCCGGCACCGAGGTGCTCGAGGTCTACGGCCCGCCGGCGCGGCTGGCCGAGGTCGAGGCCGACGCGGTCGCCGCTGGCATCCGCAAGCGGCGCACCGGCACGAGCATCGCCCTGATGGGAATCGAGGGGCGCAACGGCGGCCTGCCCGAGGGCGTGCGCCGGCCGTCGAACCTCGAAGACGTCTTCGTGATGCTGACCGGGGAGGAGGTCGCTTGACCCCGAGTGACGTCGTCCAGAGGTCTGAGCTTGCGAGGACCGACGGACGAAACCCCGTATCCCGCGCTCGAATCGGCCGCCTGGAGGGCTCCGCGATCCGCGGCGTGCTCTTCCGCGAGTTTCAGAACTTCACGTCGTACTGGCGCTCGACGACCTTCTCGTCGACGATCGACCCGACGATCTACCTGCTCGCGTTCGGCTTCGGCTTCGGGACGCTCGTCAGCAAGGTCGGCGGCGTCGACTACGTCGACTTCGTGGGGACCGGCGTCGTCGCCACCGCGGTCCTCTTCTCGTCGGTCTTCCCGTCGATGTTCGGGACGTTCGTGAAGTACTCCTTCCAGCACACCTACGACGCGATCCTCGCCGCGCCGGTCGACACCGAGGAGCTCGTCACCGCCGAGGCGCTGTGGATGGCGTGCCGCGCCGGCACGTACGGCTGCGTGCCGCTGCTCGTCGCGATGGTCTTCGGCCTGGACCCGTCGCTCGGCATGCTGCTCGTGCCGCCGATCGCCTTCATATCGGGCTTTGGCTGGTCGTGCTTCGGGATCATGATC
>JBBSQG010000444.1:0-2824 GCA_038258125.1 Solirubrobacterales bacterium | reverse complement strand
TGATCGACGTCAACTACTTCTGCCGGTTGGCGACAACTATTTCTTCCGGTCGCCGACCAAGTCCTTCATGAGTTGATCCTTGACCTCGCGGGTCGGGGAGTTGTCGTCACCGAGTCGTTGTCGCTGGGGTAGTTGTCGTCGACGGAGTAGTTGTCGTCGACGTTGTCGTTGTCGTTGTCGTCGTGGCGAGCGACCACGCGGCCGCCGGGCCGATCGCCGGCGTCGAGCATCATCGTCGCCGTGGTCCGGATCACGCGCCCGTCTCCTTGTCCCCGCCTGCGCCGCGGCGTTTGGCGTCCTCGGCCCGGATCGAGCCGCGGTCGATCTCCAGGATCGCGGCGTGGTGCACGAGGCGGTCGATCGCGGCGGCGGTGGTCATCGGACTCTTGAAGATCCGCCCCCACTCGCTGAACACGAGGTTGCTGGTGATCATCAGCGAGCGCCGCTCGTAGCGCTCGGCCATGAGTGTGAAGAGCACCTCGGCCTCGTCGGCGGACTGCTGCACGTAGCCAATGTCGTCGAGGATGACGAGATCGAACACGTCGAGCTGGCGCAGTGCCTTGGGCAACACGAGATCGCGACGGGCCGCGAGCAGCTGCTGCACGATCTGGTACGTCGGGGCGAACAAGACGCTGTGCCCGCGCTCGACCAGCGCGTGCCCGAGGCCGCACGCGATGTGGCTCTTGCCGACGCCGGGCTTCCCGAAGAGCAGCACGTTCTCTGCACGATCGAGGAAGTCGCCGCGCGCGAGTTCGTCGACCCGCCGGATCACGGTCTTCGGCACGCGCGCCCGATCCAGGGCGTCGAGCGTCTTGCCCATCGGCAGTCGAGATGCCCTGCGCAGCCGATCGACGCGACGCTCCATGCGGCCGCTGGCCTCGAGCGCGAGCACCTCGCCTAGCTGTACGAGCGCCGCCTGTTCGCCGGCGGCGAGCAGGCGGGGGACGAGTTCCGTCGCCATGGTCGTCAGCTTGAACTCCGTCAGCAGCGAGGTGATCCGTTCGCCGATCTCCGGCGTGTACGTCGGCGCGTTCACGACGCCACCTCCCCGACGACCAGACGGTCGTACTCCGACAGATCGGGCTCGCCGACGTGCACCACGGGGATCTCAGGCGCCTCAGGCTGCGCGATCTCCTTGACCTCGATGTACCCCCAGCTTCCTTCGCCCGCGAGCATCTGCTCCAGTGCTCGCTCGACCAACGCCTCGCTCGTGCTCGCCGCGAGATGGAGGATGCGGACGTACTCGACGTCCGCGCGATCACCTCGTCGCTCACGCAACGCGTCGTAGCAGCGGCGAAACACCAGCGACGGGAACAGATCCTCACGGTAGCGATAGCTGGCGAACGCGCCCGGCTTGCGCACCAACGACCAGATCACGTGGCGGTAGTCGATTCGGTGCACGTTCTCTCCGCGCAGCCGTGGCATCCGCTCGATCGTCTTGCCGCCGTGCCGCACCTCGATCACGTCGGGGTACACCCGCACGTCGACGGTGTGCCCGATCAACCTCGACGGCACCGAGTACGTCCGACCCACGACCTGAATTGTCGACCATCGCCGCACCTCCATCGCGAGCTTCGTGTACTCGGGCAGCCGCGTGCTCGGTAGTGGCCGCAGGTGCGCCCGCTCCTCGACGATCTTGGCCTCGCGGCCGCCGTGGAGATCGCGGTCGACGATCGCTTGCACGAAGCCGAGGTACGCCGCGACGGTGGTGAACTCGCGACTTCCTCGCAGTCGCAGCGCCTGATCCAGCGCCGACTTCAGCACGTCGTGGCCCTTCTCGGCGACGCCGTTCTCGTGCGCTTCGCCGGCCTGGATCCGCGAAGACACCAACCCGAAGTGATCGAGGACATCCTTGAAGCGCCGCGTGAGCGCACGACCGCCGGTCGCCTTGAGCTCGTGCGTGGCCGCCGACAGGTTGTCGGACCGGACCGTCGCCGGCACGCCGCCGAGCGCGAACAGGGCGTTCTGCAACCCGCGACGCAGCGCCTCGAACGTCTCGCTGAACGCGAGCTCGACGAAGTGCCAGCCCGAGAACGGCATCACGAGGTGGAAGAACATGTGCACGAACAAGACCCCGGCGATCGTCACGCGGAGCTCCGTCGCGTGCGTGAAATCCAACGCGCCCATCCGCCCGACCTCGTGCACCTGCGGGAAGAACACCTCCTTCACCGGCCCATGCTGGGCGCGCCAGTCCCGGAACCGCCGCTGCAGCGTTCGGAGCTGCCCCGCCTCGAACCGATCCGGGTGCTTCCGCTGCAGCTCGGCGAAGACCGTCTTCGCCTCGAGCCCGCCGTCGGTGTCGGCCAGCAACAGCGGCTCGACCTCGTTCGCCCACACCTCGCTGAACGGATCTTCACGCGTCCGCCAGCTCCGATCTCCGCCCGCCTGCTTCACCTGCGACGGCAGCGACCCCGTCGCCCACGTCCTCGCGCTGCGCTCGCTCATCCCTGCGGCCGCTGCCGCGGCCGCCTGTGTCTTGCCTTCCATCCGCTTCCTCCTCAGCAAGCGGACTTGCTCGTCGGTGACCATCTCCACCCCGTTCTGGGGCAGATCCAGCATCACACCAGGGCTCTTGCCCAGGCCACCTCAAGCTCGTCCGCGCAGACGGCGCACCGGCAAATCTAGTTGTCGTTGACCGGCAAAACTAGTTGTCGCTGATCACGCGACCGGACGATCGGTCCAGCTGCGCCCCCAGAGTTGCTCGTCGTGAGTGGCCACGAAAACCTCGCACAACGGCGCCGCCGTCGCGTTGACGATGCGCAGCGTCTCGTGGCCGTTGTGCCGGCGCGCGTGGTCGAGTGCACCGGCAGCGCAGCCGGATGCC
>JBBSQG010000443.1:0-2833 GCA_038258125.1 Solirubrobacterales bacterium | reverse complement strand
GATCGTCGGCGTGAAGCTGGTCTACCACGTGCCCGACGACGTGCGCTACCGCTACGCGACGGTGCTGTTCGCGGTCGTCGTATCCGCGTTGCAGCTCGCGATCGTGCTGAAGATCGCTGGCCGGGTCGACCTGCGCGAGACATTCGCGCTCAGACGGCCATCGTGGTCGTACAAGCGCATGGCGCTCGTCGCGGTCCTGATCGTCGTCGGCATGCTGGTGCTGCTCGTCTTCTTCCCGTTTCTGCAGCAGGGGGAGGCCGAGGGCAACGGCGCAGCATGGGACCGGGATCGTGCCCTGCCGTTCGTCCTCAACGCGCTCGTGCTCGTCGTGGTCTCGCCCGTCCTCGAGGAGATGATGTTCCGCGGCCTGGGCTTCACGCTGCTCGAGCCTTACGGCCGGCGCAGCGCGGTCGTGCTGACCGCTGTGGCCTTTGGGCTCTTTCACGGACAGCTCGAGCAGCTCCCTGCGCTCATCGCCTTCGGCCTGGCCGTGGGCTACATGCGCAGCGCCACCAGCAGCATCTACCCGTGCGTCGCGACACACGCGCTGCTGAACCTGATCGGCATCGCGCTGGCCGTGACGGCGTCCGGGTGAGGACGGCGATGCGTCGTTCGTGGCCGGGTTCGACGCCGGACACGGTCGGTCGGCGGACCGCGCCGCGCCTCAGCGGGGCGCGCGCGCCTCGAGCAGCTCGAGCGTCCCACCGAGGTCTCGCAGCGTCTTGATCTGACTGACCGGTGAAGCGGAGGTGCCAACGCCGCCAGCATGTTCTCCACCACCGCGTCAACATGCCGGCGAGCGCGCGTATCTTCTTCGCCGCCCGCGACGTGTGGTTCGTGGTGGCGCTGCCGGTCAGGCCGCGCCGGCCCGCTCGAATGCGCGCACCGCGTCGTAGGCGAGCTCGAGGTCGTAGCCCTTGCGCACCAGCATGCCCAGCACCCGCTCGCGTTCGCGCTCGCTGGACGGCACCTCGCGGCAGCGGCGATGCAGCAACTCGAGCGCCGCCTCGAGCTCCGTCGCGCCGTCACGTTCCCCGATCGCCGCCGCGATGTGCTCGCGATCGACGCCGAGCTGGAGCAGCCGGCGTTCGATCCGCTCCGGGCCCCAGGCATCCAGCGCGCGGCGATCCTCGGCGAACGTCCGCGCGTAGCGCGCGTCGTCGAGATAGCCGAGCCGCTGCAGCTCGACGATCGCCACCTCCGCGGCGGGGGCGCCGATGTCCTTGGCGAGCAGGTGACGGCGGACCTCCGCAGCGGTGCGGTCGCGCTTGCCGAGGTGGCCGATCGCCAGCTCGAGCGCCCGCTCGTCGCGCGCCATCCGCCCTGCCCTGCCCGTGACCGGTCCGCGCCGCCGGGCCCGTTCGCGGCCCGGCCTACGCCGCGCCGAGCGCGGCCGGCACCGGCATCTCCGGCGGGGCGGCCGCTTCGTCGCGCTCGATCGGCACAACGAGGTCCTGGCCGATCCCCAGCGCCGCGTAGATCTTCGCCTCGATCTCCCGGGCGATCTCCTGATGCTCGTCGAGAAACGCCTTGGAGTTGTTGCGCCCCTGGCCGAGCCGCTCGCCCTCGTAGGAGAAGAACGACCCGGACTTCGTCACGACGTTGTGCTCGACCCCGAGGTCGAGCAGGCAGCCCGACGTCGAGATCCCCTTGCCGAACTCGATGTCGAACTCCGCCTGGCGAAACGGCGCCGCGACCTTGTTCTTGACGACCTTGACGCGGACGCGGTTGCCGACCGCCTCGGTGCCTTCCTTCAGCGTCTCGATGCGGCGGATGTCCAGCCGCTGGGAGGCGTAGAACTTCAGCGCGCGGCCGCCCGGCTGAGTCTCCGGCGATCCAAACATCACGCCCACCTTCTCGCGGATCTGGTTCGTGAAGACGCACAGCGTCTGCGTGCGGTTGAGGTTGCCGGCGAGCTTGCGCATCGCCTGGCTCATCATCCGCGCCTGCAGGCCGACGGTCTGGTCGCCCATCTGCCCCTCGAGCTCGACGCGCGGCGTCAGCGCCGCGACGGAGTCCAGCGCGACGACGTCGACGGCGCCGGAGCGCACAAGCATGTCGCAGACCTCCAGCGCCTGCTCGCCGTAGTCGGGCTGGGAGACGAGCAGCTCGTCGATGTCGACGCCGATCTCCCGGGCGTAGAGCGGGTCCATCGCGTGCTCGGCATCGATGAAGGCGCAGATGCCGCCGAGCCTCTGGGCCTCGGCGAGGACGTGGTAGATGAGCGTCGTCTTGCCCGAGGACTCCGGGCCGAAGACCTCGACGATCCGCCCGCGCGGCATGCCGCCGATCCCGAGCGCGAGGTCGAGCGACAGCGCACCGGTCGGGATCGCGGCGCACTTCACCAGGGCGCCCTCGTCGCCCATGCGCATGATGGTGCCCTTGCCGAACTCGCGCTCGATCTGCGTCAGCGCGCCCGCGAGGGCGTCGTTGCGGGCCTTCGCGGTCTTCTGGGTGTCGGTGAGAGCCATGGGTTTGGAAGCCTTTCTGCGCCTGGACGAACAGCGCACGGTACGGGCCGGATCGGACGGAAAACCGAGGCTAGAAACCGCGCCTGCGACGGCACAACACCGCTTCGTCACAAGTCTGCGCAACGACACCGCAGAACCTGCGCAACGGGAGGCGCACGACGCGAACGTCAGCCCACCAAGCGCCGTCGTGACGCGCAAGGTGCGATATCCGCACTCGGCGCGTCCACATGCTCGATGCCGGGCCAATCAGCGCCCGGCAGGCGACGGGCGGGGTCCAGCGATCAGTGACGCCCGACGTGCGTCGCGCCCGAGAACTCGCGGACCAGCCCGGTCACGACGAACGCCGTCTGCTCGCCGATGTC
>JBBSQG010000442.1:0-2845 GCA_038258125.1 Solirubrobacterales bacterium | reverse complement strand
TAGCCGCGCGTGGGCTTGAACTTGAAGACGCGCAGCTTCTCGCCGCGCTCGTGCGCGACGATCTTCGCGGTCACCGAGACGCTCTCCAGGCCCTTCGCATCGAAGATCGTGTCCTCGGCGGCGAACAGCAGCGGCTGCAGCGCGACGGTCGAGCCGGCCTCTTCGCGCCGGCGCTCGACGAGCCGGGTCTGCCCCTGCTCGACGCGGTACTGCTTGCCGCCGGTCTTGACGATTGCATAGGCCATGGGTTCGTACTCAGCTCTCGGGGGGTGATGCGGAGGAGGTCGATTCGCCGGCCGCGCCGGATTCGGCGGCGACCTTCCGGCGACGCCCGCCTCGGCGGCCGCGCCGGCGCGGCGTCGATTCTACGCCATCGTCGGAGGATGGGTCCTGCGCCGCCTCGTCGGGGTCGGGCTGGTCGAGCATGACCGCCGTCGCCGAGGTGCGGCCCGCGTGCTCGATGCGCACCAGGCGCTTGTTGCCGACGTAGCGCCCGCCGCCGGCCACGGAGATGATGTAACCGTCGATCTTGGCGACCGCGTCGTCGACGTCGTACATGTGCGGCTCGACGATGTGCACGAGGATCTCGTCGCCCTCGCGAAACGGCACGGCGCGCTCCTGCACCTCGCCGCGCGAGCCCTCCATCACGACATCGAGGTGATCCAGCGGCAGGCCCTCCGAGCCGGTGAAGTGAAAGCGCCGGCCAGTCGCCTCCGCCAGCGCGTGCAGCACGCGCTGGCCGTTGCCGGTGAACTGGGCGCTGACGCGCGGGTTCATCTGCACGAGGAACGCCTCGTGCTTCTTCAGCGCCTTCTTGGCGACGACCCGCAGGCGGCGCTCGAACTCGATCGCGATCGTCTCCTCGGACTTGATCACGCCGTCGCCGGCACAGGTCGGGCAGGGCCGCGAGATGATCTCGCGCACGCCCTCCGTCACGTTCTGGCGGGTCATCTCGACCAGGCCGAGCTTGGAGATCTCGGCGGTGAAGGTCTTCGTGCGGTCCTCGTCGAGCGTCTTGCGCAGCGTCTTGAGCACGGCGTCGCGGTTGCGCGCGCGGGCCATGTCGATGAAGTCGATGACGATGATCCCGCCGATGTCGCGCAGGCGCAGCTGGTTGACGACCTCTTCGGCGGCCTCGAGGTTCGTCGTCGTGATCGTGTCCTCCAGCCGCGCGCCCTTGCCGCGGCCGATGAACGAGCCCGAGTTGACGTCGATGACCGTCAATGCCTCGGCGTAGTCGATGATCAGGTAGCCGCCGCTGGGCAGGTCGACGCGGCGCGTCATGAGCCCGTCGATGACCTTGTCGACGCCGTAGGCGGCGAACAACGGCGCCTTCTCCTCGTAGCGCTCGACGCGGTCGACGAGCTCGGGCGCGGTGCGCTCGAAGAACGAGACGAGGCGCTGGTGCTGCTTGGGATCGTCGACGATCGCCTTCTCGAAGTGCTCGGAAAAGATGTCGCGCACGACGCGCACCGAGAGGTCGGCCTCCTGGAAGACGAGCCCCGGCGCGGGCGTCTCCTCGACGCGCTTGCGCAGCACGTCATGCAGCTTGAAGAGGTACTGCAGCTCGCGCTCGAAGTCCTCGCGCTTGGCGCCGCTGGCCGCCGTGCGGATGATCGCGCCGCCTCCGCGCAGGTCCAGGCCCTTCGTCTCGCGGCGCAGGCGGTCGCGCTCGCGGTCGTCGAGGCGACGCGAGACGCCGACGCCCTCGCCCATCGGCGCATAGACCATGTAGCGCCCCGCGATCGTCAGTTCCATCGACAGCCGCGCGCCCTTGCTCTTCAGCGGGTCCTTGACGACCTGCACGACGATCTCCTGGCCGGGCTTGATCAGCTCGGTGATCTTCGAGCCACCCTCCTTGCCGCGGCCGCGGCGGCCCACGTCGACGCCCGGCACGACGATCTCGTCGACGTGCAGGAAGCCGTTCTTGTCCAGGCCGATGTCGACGAACGCCGCCTCGAGGCCGGCGAGCACGTTGTCGATCTTGCCCTTGTAGATGTTGCCGACGATCGAGCGCGCGCCGCGGCGCTCGAAGTACAGCTCGGCGACGCGATAGCCGTCGGCTGGGTCAGGCTTCTTGGAGCGCGTCGCGGGCTTCGCGACGCTCGGCTTACCGGATGCTTCCAGCAGCGCGACGCGAGTTTCCCCGCGGTCGACGCTGACCAGCAGTTGCTTCTTCATATGAGAAGGGTCCTTTGCTCAGAATGGGAGCCCCCGGCGTTTGGTTGCAGCCGCGAAGCGCCCTTGCGCGTGGATCGACTGCAGCAGGCCGATGGCCAAGAGGGTGGACAGCACCGAGCTGCCGCCGTATGAGAACAGCGGTAGTGGAATCCCGGTGATGGGCATGATCCCCACGTTCATGCCGACGTTGATGAAGACTTGGAACAGGAGCATGGCCACGACGCCTCCGGCGATCAATGCGCCGTAGAGGTTCTTGGCCACGGTGAGAATCCGCAGACCGCGCCACACGAGCAGCGCGTAGAGCGAGAGCAGCAGGCCCGCACCGGCAAAGCCCCAGCGCTCGCCGACGACGGCGAACGCGAAGTCCGTGCGTTCCTCGGGCAGGAAGTTCAGCGGTCCTTGCGTCGCGCGTTCGCCGCGGCCGGTCTTCTGGCCGGAGCCGATCGCGATCCGCGACTGGTTCTGCTGATAGCCGGAGTCGCCAGCGACGTCCGACGGGGCGAGGAAGGAGGTCAGGCGCGAGGTCTGCTCGGCCGTCAGCACCGTCACGCCGAGTGCCGGCGCGGCCGTCAGCACGAGCGCGATCGAGACGACGCCGAGCGTGATCAGCCCGGCGAAGTGCCGCCAGCTGACGCCTGCGACGAACAGCGCGGCGAAGAGGATC
>JBBSQG010000441.1:0-2859 GCA_038258125.1 Solirubrobacterales bacterium | reverse complement strand
TCATGGGCCGCGGCGGGCGGTTGTGCTTCGACGGGCCGCCGGACGACGCGAAGGTGTTCTTCAACGCCCAGACTTTCGACGACATCTACGCCCAGCTCGACCGCCGCCCCTCGGAGGAGTGGCAGCGCAAGCTCGCCCAGGAGCGCGACCAGCCGGTCGTCCCCGAGCAGCCGACCGCCACGCCGGCGGCCGAGTCGTCCGCCAAAGCGGGGCGCCAGCGGGGGTCGCTGACGCGCCAGGCGTGGGTGCTGACGCACCGTTACGTGCGCCTGTTCAGCCGCGACCGTCGCAACCTCATCATCCTGCTCGCGCAGGTGCCGCTGCTGTCGCTGGCGATCGTCGGCCTATACAAATCCGGGATCTTCTCCAGCAAACGCGACGCCGACGACGCCGTCACGGTGGGCTTCCTCGTCGTGACGATCGTCGTCTGGTTCGGCTCGATCGACGGCGCGCGGGAGATCATCAAGGAGAAGACCGTCTACACACGCGAGGCGGCGGTCGGCGTCCGCACGGGCGCCTATCTGATCTCCAAGGCGGCGGTGCTGTTCACGCTCGCGACGATCCAGACGTGCGTCCTGCTGGCGATCTTCTTCTTCTTTCAGCCGTTGCACGAGGCGACGTCGGCCTACCTCACGGTCATCGTCGTTCTTGTGATGACCGCGCTCGCCTCGGTCGGCATGGGCCTGCTCATGTCGGCTGCCGTGCGCACGCAGGACCAGGCGACGAGCTTCATCCCGCTCGTGCTCATCCCGCAGCTGTTCTTCGGTGGCTCGATCGTGCCGGTGGCGACGATGAGCGGCCCGCTGGCGGCGTTCTCCAACGCGATCATCGCGAAGTGGTCATACGCGGGCTTCGGCTCGTCGATCGATCTCAACGAGCGCATCGGCCGCAACCCCGAATACGCCGCGGTGAGCAAGTTCGGCAAGGACTACTTCGCGATCGACCCATTTCGCGTCGAACTCGCGCTCGTCGTGTTCATCGTCGTGTCGTTCGTCGGGGTGTTCTTCCTGCTGCGACGCGACCGGCCGTAGGTCGCCGGTGATAGCTCGCCGCAGCGGGCAGAGGAGGGCCGTCAGCTCGTGCGCTGCGCGCGGAGCGCGCCCGACGGGCAGGCGTTGACCGTGGCCTCGACGGCGTCGGCGGTGGCGTCCTGGGGATTGATCCAGGGCGTGCGCTCGAGGTCGAACACCGCGGGTAGTTGCTTGACGCAGTTGCCCGCATGAATGCAGACGTCGGCGTCATAGGTCACGACGATCTCATCGCTGCGGTACTCGTTGGGCACGCCATCCCCCTCTGGTGGTGAGTTGCGGAGCGGCGACGACCGGTTGCCAGAGTGGCGAGCCGCCGCCGTCGGCGCGGACCGTACCATACGCATGCGTATGCGTATCCGTCGCGGTGGGCCCTCCGCGCTGGTCGGCGGAGTGCGCCAGCGGTTACCGTTGCGATCGTGACCGCCGCCCGCCGCGAGCCAACAGCGACCGTCCCGCGCCCCCGCCTGTCGGCCGGCGACTGGGAGGAGGCGGCGATCGACGTGCTCGCCCAGAGCGGGCTGAGCGCGATCGCGGTCGAGGCGCTGGCGAGCCAGATCGGCGTGACGAAGGGCAGCTTCTATGCCCACTTCGACACCCGCGACGACCTGATCGCCGCCGTCCTCACTCGCTGGGAGGCGCTGGACACCGATCAGACGATCCGCGACGTCGAGCAGATCGCCGACCCGGCGCAGCGGCTCGCCCGCCTGCTCGAGCTCAACTTCGAGCGGCCGCGCTGGGGGCGGGCATTCGCCGCCCTGTGCGCGAGCGTCGACGACCCTCGCGTCAAGCCGTTCATGGATCGTGTCTACCACCGCCGGCTGGCCTACTTCGAGCACGCGCTGCTCGAGCTCGGCGTCGACGCGGCCGAGGCGCAGGACCGCGCCGTGCTCATCTACACCGCGTACGTCGGGTTCTGGCGCATCATCGCCGCCGATCCCGACTGGGAGCTGCATGGCCGCGAGCGGATGCACCGCTACGCCGAGCACGTCAAGGCTGCGCTGATCCCGCGGCCGACGGCTCGCTGAGGCGACCGATGTCCCATGCCCCGATCGAGGATGTCGTCGCTCCGGTGCCCGAGCGATCGGTGGCCACGGCGGCGTGCAGCGCGCGCACGAACGCCTCGGGCTGATCGCGTGCGGGGTCGTCTGCGCAGTCCTCGATGACCTGTAGCGGCCACCCGTGGCGGGCGCTCGCGGCCTCCGCGACGCGCACGCCGTTGGCCCTGGCCTGCCGACCCCAGATCAGGGTCGTGGGAACGCCGATCCGCGTGAGCCGCTCGGCGGGCAGCCGCGGCAGTCCGACGTCGCGCATCAGCTGTCGCATCGCCTTCGCGCTCGGCGAGCGGGCGAGGTCGAGGCTGTAGGACGTGTACGGCTCCCAGCGCGCGCCCATCTCCTCGTGCAGGCGCGGCAGATCGTGGGCCGAGGACGTGCCCGACGAGCGTCGGCGGCGACGGGCACGTGCGGTCGATCAGCTCGGCCAGGCACGCGAGCACGCGCGCCTCGTCGAGTGGCTCCGTCGGCATCTGCGAGGCGCCGTGCGCAGGAAGGTCGGGCGCCACGACGCGATGGCGCGTCGCGAGCTGCGGCATGACGCGCCACCGCCGCGCGCGCGCAGCAGCGCCAGTCCAGGCTGCGGTTCGCGACCGTACGCGCTGGCCTCGCGGTAGCTGCGCTGCGCAGGTTCGAGATCGCCGCGCAGCCGATCGATCTCCCCCTGGCGGTAGCAGGCCTCTCCGGCAGCAGACTCGCTCACCGATCTTCTCCGGCCATCGCGTCCAACCCGGGCGCGCGGAGAACGACGATGCACTGTGCGACACTCGAAGCCG
>JBBSQG010000440.1:0-2883 GCA_038258125.1 Solirubrobacterales bacterium | reverse complement strand
TCGATCTCGCGCGCGACGGCAGCGGCGCGCTGGCCTACGTCAAGCGCGTCGACGGTGTCGACCGTGTCTTCGTCGCCCGCTTCGTCGACGGTGTCTTCCAGGCTCCCGAGCAGCTCGACGGGGGCTTGCCCGGACCCGGCTCGCAGCCGGTCGTCGGGGCGTCTGACGGTGGCCGGCTCGTCGTCGTCTTCGCCAGCGGCGGCGTGGTGTACGGCGTCGTGCGGCCCGCCGGCGCGAGCTGGCTGGCGCCGACCCCGCTCGGCCTCGGCACCAGTCCGGCCGTCGACCTGTCGATCAACGGGACGGCGTTCGCCTCGTTCACCTCCGGTGGCGACGTGCGCATCGCGCGCGTCGACCGGCGCGTCAACGGCTGGACCGTTCTGCCGCAGGTGGCCGACGTCGATCCCGCGCGGCCGGCGGGCGGCGGCGGCGGGCGGTCGCGCGTGGCGATCTCGGCCGATGGCGTCGGGATCGTGACGTGGGGCGAGGGCGGCCACGTCTACGCGCGCAAGATGTTCGGCAGCGGGCTGTCCAACGCGCCCCAGGACCTCACGCCGGCGAGCTTCGAGGGCCGCGTGTCCGGCGCCTCCGACCTGCCCGACGTGGACGCCGAGGACGACTCGAGCTACGCCTGGGTCGTCTTTCGCCAGCGCTTCGCCGACGGCGGCACGCGGATCCTCGCCCGCCGCCAGCGCGGGACGGGCTTCGACGCCCCCGTCGCGGTCGACGTCGGCGACGAGCCGACGGGCGGCCCGCGGATCGACCTCAACGGCCGCGGCGTCGCGGTCACGACGACGAGCGGCGCGCAGTCCGGCCAGCCGATGACGGCGGTCACCGACCGCGACCAGTTCGGCGCGGGCGGCCGGCTGTTCGTCCCCAGTGTCGTGGCGCCTGCGGTCGTGCCGGCGATCGGGGAGAACAAGGACGTCCTGATCGGCGCCGTGCTCGGCGCTGCCGGCGAGGCGCCGTACGTGCGCGCGCACACCGTCGAGGACGGCAGGCTCGGTGCCGACCTGACGCTCTCCCGTCCCGAGCTGGGCCCGGTCGTGCCGCAGCTCGGCTTCGACGTCGCCGCCGACCGTGCGAGCGGCGCCGTGGTCGCGTGGATCCAGGGCGGGCCGGACGATCGCCGGCTCGTCGCCGGGTACCGCGATCGCCCGCCGGGCTACTTCGCCGGCTACACCTCCCAGCGCTGCTGTCAGGGGCCGCGTCCGCGCCTGAGCTGGCAGGGCTCGCTGAACATCTGGGGTCCCGTGCGCTACGTCGTGACCGTCGACGGCAAGCCGGTGGGGGAGACCGCCGACACACAGTTGCGGCCGACCGCCCCGCTGCAGGCCGGAACCCACAAGTGGCAGGTCCACGCCTTCGACGCGCGCGGGCAGAGCAAGCGCGCGCGCACGCGCACGGTGCGCATCGACGATGCCAAACCGCTTCTGAGCATCGGCTACAAGCGCGTCAAGCGCGTCGTGAAGCTGTCGCTGCGCGCGCGCGATCCGGCCCGCGGTGGCCACCGCGCGTCCGGCGTGCGCGCGATCGTCGTGTCGTGGGGCGACAGCTCCAAGCGCACCGGCGGCAAGTCCTCCCTGCGCACGAGCCACCGCTACCGCCGTGGGGGCAGCTACCGGCTGCGGATCACCGTGACCGACAGGGCAGGGAACAAGCGCACCTCGCTGCGCACTGTGCGGATGGGCTAGAAGCGATGCCCGGTCACGTCGTTGCCGCGGCGGGCCGCACGCTGACGCTCGGCGAGCGGCCGTGGCTGATGGGGATCGTCAACGCCACGCCGGACTCGTTCTCCGACGCCGGCGCCTACCCGGACCTCGACGCGCGCGTGCAGCGTGCCCGCGAGCTGATCGACGCGGGTGCCGACATCATCGACGTCGGCGGTGAGTCGGGTATCACGCTGCGCGCGCCGGTCGCGATCGACGAGGAGATCGCGCGCGTCGTGCCGCTCGTCGAGCGGCTCGCCGGCGAGCTCGGCGCGACGGTGTCGGTCGACACGTACAAGCCGCTCGTGGCCGAGGCGGCGATTGCTGCCGGGGCGGTGATCGTCAACGACGTCAGCGGCCTGCGCGACCCGCTGTTGGCCGATGTCTGCGCGCGGACCGGTGCGGCGCTCGTGCTCATGCACACGCGCGCGGCGCCCAAGCAGCGTCTGCAGGATCCGGGGCTCTACGCGGACGTGACCGCCGACGTGCTCGCCTTCCTCACCGAGCGGATCGACTTGGCCCGCGCGCGCGGCGTGCGCGACGAGCAGCTGATCGTCGATCCCGGCCCGGATTTCGCCAAGACGCCGGCTCAGACGATCGAGGTGATGCGCCGCCTGGGCGAGCTGCAGGCGCTCGGACGGCCGCTGCTGCTGGCGGTCTCGCGCAAGGACTTCGTCGGTGCGCTGACCGGCCGCGGGCCGCGCGAGCGGCTGGCCGGCACGCTCGCCGCGATCGCCCACGGCGTCGACGCGGGGGCGCACATCCTGCGTGTGCACGACGTCGCCGCGGCGGCCGACTTCCTGGCCGTCCGTGCCGCGCTGCGCGGCGCGGCCGAGGTCGATCCGGCGCTTGCGCTGGACGACGCCATCCGCCACGCGCGCTAACGTTCAGGCCACACGAGTCGCCGGCCGCTGTCCAACGCGGCCGGGCGCCTACCGACGATTCACAGGAGGGCCACATGTCCGTCATCTCTCGCTCCGCTCTGGAGTCCAGCACGCTCGCCGACCTGCACGAGATCGGTTCCGAGCTCGGTCTGGACGGCTTCCGCCGCCTGCGCAAGGGCGCGCTCGTCGACGCGATCGTCGACCGTCAGGGCACGAACGGCGACGCGCCGGAGCCCGTCAAGGCCGACGCCGACGCCGACGCCGACGCCGACGCGTCGACCGACACCGAT
>JBBSQG010000439.1:0-2895 GCA_038258125.1 Solirubrobacterales bacterium | reverse complement strand
GTGTCCTTGCCAAAGCTGACCACGCCCGACTTCTCGGCCAGGATCGCCTGGTCCTTGGGCTTGCGGGCCTCGAACAGATCGGCCACGCGCGGCAGGCCGCCGGTGATGTCGCGGGTCTTGGAGGCTTCCTGCGGCACCTTGGTAACGACGTCGCCGACGCCGACCGGTGCGCCATCCTGCAGATTGACGATCGAACGCGGCGGCAGCAGGTACTGCGCCGGCAGGTCGGTCCCCGGGATGGCCAGGTCCTTGCCCTTCTTGTCGACGATGCGCACGATCGGGCGCACGTCCTTACCCTGCGTGCCGCGACGCTTGGGATCGGTGATCTCCCTGGAGGCGAGGCCGGTCAGTTCGTCGGTCTTCTCGATCACGGT
Organism: Solirubrobacterales bacterium; assembly: GCA_038258125.1. Classification (GTDB taxonomy): domain Bacteria; phylum Actinomycetota; class Thermoleophilia; order Solirubrobacterales; family Solirubrobacteraceae; genus CADCVQ01. The sequence continues at coordinate 2,521 of JBBSQG010000439.1, read as the reverse complement.
GACGCCGTCGATGAAGTCGACGAAGCGGATGAAGCCGGCGACCTCGGACACGATCGGGTGGTTATGCGGGTCCCAGTTGGCGACGGTCTGCCCGGCCTTGATCGCCGCGCCGTCCTTGACCGTAATGGTCGAGCCATAAGGCAGCTTGTAGCGCTCGCGCTCGCGGCCGTGGGCATCCAGCACCGAAAGTTCGCCCGAACGCGACACCGCGACCAGGTGGCCGTTGGCGTGGGCGACGGTCTTGAGGTTGTTGAACTTGATCGAGCCGGTGGTCTTGACGGTGACGTTGTCGATCGCCGCCGCACGCGAGGCCGCGCCGCCGATGTGGAACGTACGCATCGTCAGCTGGGTGCCGGGCTCGCCGATCGACTGCGCGGCGACCACGCCGACCGCCTCGCCGTGGTTGACGATGTGGCCGCGGGCCAGGTCGCGCCCGTAGCAGTGCGCGCAGACGCCGAACGCCGATTCGCAGGTGATGGTCGAACGGACCTTGATCGACTGCACGCCGGCCTCTTCCAGCTTCTGCACCCAGGCCTCGTCGAGCAGGGTGTTGCGGGTGACGATCGGATCCTCGTCCTCGCCCGGCACGAAGGTGTCCTCGACCACGATCCGGCCCAGCACGCGGTCGCGCAACGGCTCGACCACGTCGCCACCTTCGACGATCGGCGTCATTGTCAGGCCGGCGGTCGTGCCGCAGTCGACTTCGGTGATCACCACGTCCTGGGCCACGTCGACCAGGCGACGGGTCAGGTAGCCTGAGTTGGCGGTCTTCAACGCGGTATCGGCCAGGCCCTTTCGCGCGCCGTGAGTCGAGATGAAGTACTGCAGGACGTTGAGGCCTTCGCGGACGTTCGCGGTGATCGGCGTCTCGATGATCGAGCCGTCTGGACGCGCCATCAGGCCACGCATGCCGGCCAGCTGGCGGATCTGCGCCTGCGAACCACGCGCGCCGGAGTCGGCCATGATGAAGACCGAATTCATCGACTTCTGCGCGACCTGCTCGCCCTTGGCGTTGGTCACCATCTCGGTGCCGATGGTCTTCATCATTTCCTGGGCAACGCGTTCGTTGGTGCGCGACCAGATGTCGACGACCTTGTTGTAGCGCTCGCCGGCGGTGACCAGGCCCGACTGGTACTGCTGCTGGATTTCCACGACTTCGGCTTCGGCCTCTTCGAGGATGCCCTTCTTGGTGTCGGGAATGATCATGTCGTCGATCCCGATCGAGACACCGGCGCGGGTCGCGTACGCGAAGCCGGTGTACATCAGCTGGTCGGCGAACACGACCGTGTCCTTCAGGCCGAGCATGCGGTAGCAGGAGTTGATCAGGCGGCTGATGTTCTTCTTGGTCAGCTCGGTGTTGGCCAGCGCGAACGGCAGGCCGTCCGGCAGGATCTCGGCCAGCAGCGCGCGCCCGATCGTGGTGTCGACGATCGAGGTCGTCTTCTCGCGGTTGCCCTCGTCGTCGATCACGGTCTCGGTGATGCGCACCTTGACCTTGGCATGCAGACCCACGACCTTGTTGTCGAACGCACGCTTGACCTCGGCGACGTTGGCGAACGCCATGCCCTCGCCCTGCGCGTTCTCCAGCGCACGGGTCATGTAATACAGGCCCAGCACCACGTCCTGCGACGGCACGATGATCGGCTCGCCGTTGGCTGGCGACAGGATGTTGTTGGACGACATCATCAGGGCCCGCGCCTCGAGCTGCGCTTCCAGCGAGAGCGGCACGTGCACGGCCATCTGGTCGCCGTCGAAGTCGGCGTTGAACGCGGTGCAGACCAGCGGATGCAGCTGGATCGCCTTGCCCTCGATCAGCACCGGCTCGAACGCCTGGATGCCGAGGCGATGCAGGGTCGGCGCACGGTTGAGCAGGACCGGATGCTCGCGGATCACCTCTTCAAGGATGTCCCAGACCTCGGCTTCCTCGCGCTCGACCAGCTTCTTGGCGGCCTTGATCGTCGTGGCCAGGCCACGGCGCTGCAGCTTGGCGAAGATGAAGGGCTTGAACAGCTCAAGCGCCATCTTCTTCGGCAGGCCGCACTCGTGCAGGCGCAGGGTCGGGCCGACCACGATGACCGAACGGCCCGAGTAGTCGACGCGCTTGCCCAGCAGGTTCTGGCGGAACCGGCCCTGCTTGCCCTTGATCATGTCGGCCAGGGATTTCAGCGGGCGCTTGTTGGTGCCGGTAATGGCGCGGCCGCGGCGACCGTTGTCCATCAGTGCGTCCACCGACTCCTGCAGCATGCGCTTCTCGTTGCGCACGATGATGTCGGGCGCATTGAGCTCGAGCAGGCGACGCAGGCGATTGTTGCGGTTGATGACGCGGCGGTACAGATCGTTCAGGTCGGATGTGGCGAAGCGTCCACCGTCAAGCGGCACGAGCGGCCGCAGGTCGGGGGGCAGCACCGGAATGACGTCCAGAATCATCCACTCCGGACGGTTGCGGATTTCACCGCCATCGCCGCTGGTGCGGAATGCATCCACGATCTTGAGGCGCTTGAGCATCTGCTTCTTGCGATGC
>JBBSQG010000438.1:0-2899 GCA_038258125.1 Solirubrobacterales bacterium | reverse complement strand
TCGTCTGCGAGGCGCTGCTGCGCTGCTACAGCGCCGCGCTGGCTGGCGTCCACGTCGAGCCGGCGGCGTTCGGTGCGGCCACGATGGCAAAGCCGCGGGCCAGCGCGATGGCCCGGCTGCAGGCACAGGAGGGCGCGACCGTCGCCAACCTGCGCCACGAGTCCACGACCCTCGACGAGCCCGCGCGGCTACTCGTGGCGCTGCTCGACGGCACGCGCGACCGCGCCGCGCTGCTCGAGGACCTCGCGGTGGCGATGGAGGGCACCGTCGCGCGCGCGGACCTGGCCGTCTGGCTGGAGCGCAGCCTCACCGAGCTCGCGCGCTCGGCACTGCTGCTGGCGGAGTGACGCGCGGCCGGTGCGGTCGCGGCGGCGCGTGACGGGTCCGAGGAAGCGCAACCATCATCCTTTAGCCTGAGGGCAGGATGGCGACCCAACCGGCCCCCCAGAACGTCGATCCGGCCGCGCTGATCGAGGCCGCGCCCGACGAGGAGTTCGCGCTCGTCGAGCTGCGCCTGGACTGGCCGCCCGGCCTGGAGATCTACCCCGAGCACAAGCAGCTGTGGCTGCGCTGCTTCGTCATCACGGCGGATCCGCTGGGCTGGATTGCCGACCGCGGCGAGGCATGGACGGCGGTCACGGTCGACGACGACGTGCTCGAGGTCGACCTCTACCTCACCGTCGCCGCCGTGCGCGACGCGATGGCCGAAGCCTCCGGCGACCTCGCCTCGGCGGTCGGGCGCTACGCATCGACGGTCATGGCGGCGGCGCTCGCCCGCGAGGTGGAGCTGCTGGAGGGCGACTACCCGCGTCTCGCCGCGCGCGGCGAGACGCCGCGCCTGCTGGCCGACCTCGACGGCGAGCCCGGGGCTTTCGGCACACCCGAGCTGCAGGCCAAGCGCAGCTGGAGCCCGGTCGGCCTCGGCGCCCTGACCGACCTCGTCCAGCACGCCTTCGGCGCCGTCGATCTCGACCGCTCCAACGTCGTGCTCAAAGCCGTGCAGCCGGTCAGCGACGACTGCCCGGCCTGCCAGGGCCAGCAGTTCGGCTACCCGACGAGCCTGGAGGACGCCAAGGCGTCGCTCTGCGAGCCGCACAAGCTCGCCGCCAAGATCGTCAACACCGAGCGCATCGCCCGCGCCCGGCAGTCCAATCCCGCCGGCTGGCGCGCGATCGACAAGGCCGTCATGCGGATCAACAAGCTGCCCGAGCCGCAGTTCAATCCGCAGCCGCCGCGCGTCGTCGGCGAGACACCGGCGCGCAACGACCCGTGCCCGTGCGGGAGCGGCAAGAAGTACAAGAAGTGCCACGGGGCATGACCGGCGCGCCCCTGACCGGCGCCTGCCTGTGCGGCGCGGTGCGCTTCGAGCTCGCCGTCGCGCCCGAGATCGGCGGCTACTGCCACTGCACGCGCTGCCAGCGGCGCACGGGAACGGCGTCGTCGGCGCAGGCGCTGATCGATGGCTCGGCGCTCTCGTTCGTCGCCGGGGAGGAGCTCGTCACCGGCTGGGCGCCGGGCGACGGCGGGATGGAGAAGTGCTTCTGTCGCACCTGTGGCGCGCACCTGGGAAGCCGCCACCCCCAGACGCTCGAGTTCCGGGCGATCCGGATGAGCGCGTTTGACCGCGATCCGGGCGTGCCGCTCGTCTACCGCCAGCACCTGGCGTCCGCGGCGTCGTGGGAGCTGGTGCCCGACGACGGCCTGCAGCGCTTCGCGGGCCAGCGGACGGGTTGCTAGAACGCCTCGATCGCCTCGGCCTCCTCGACGCTGACGATCTCGCGCCCGAGCGGCACGAAGGCGACCGGCACGAGCTTGAAGTTCGCCAGCCCGAGCGGGATGCCGATGATCGTCAGGCACAGCGCGACCCCCGTCAGCAGGTGCGCAAGCGCCAGCCACCAGCCGCACAGCAGGATCCAGATGACGTTGCCGATTCCCGACGCGACGCCCGCATCGGCGCGCTTGACGACCGTCGCGCCGAACGGCCACAGCGCGTAGGCGGCGATCCGCAGTGCCGCGATGCCAAACGGGATCGTGACGATGAGCACGAAGCAGATGAGCGCCGCGAAGGCGTAGCCGATCGCCAGCCAGAACCCCGACAGCACGAGCCATATGACGTTCAGGACGACACGCACGCAGAGATCATGCCCGCTGCGCGAAGTGCGTCAAACCGCGCGCCACCAGCCGGCGTCGCGCGCGACGAGCTCGCCGTCGAGCACGAGGAAGTCCAGCCCGAGGCGGCGAAACGCGCCGGCGGCGTCGGCGACACTGGAGACGATCGGCTCGCCCGGCCCGTTGAACGACGTGTTGACGAGCGCGCCGCCCGCCCGCTCACCCCACTCGTGCAGCAGTGCCACGAGCAGATCGCCGGACGCCGGGTCGAGCTCCTGCGGGCGTGTCGTGCCGTCGACGTGGACGGCCGCCGGAAGCGCCGCGCCGCCCGCCTCGGAGACCGGCGTTCCGGCGAGCATGTAGTCCGACAGGCGCGGGCGCGGCTGCCACAGCGCGCCCGCGCGCGAGCGCAGCGCAGCGGCGCCAAACGGCCGCCACGGCTCGCGGCCCTTCAAGGTGTTCAAGCGGCCGTGCATCCCCGGGCGGCTCGGGTCGGCGACGATCGAGCGGTGGCCGAGCGCGCGCGGGCCGATCTCACCCGGCCCGTCGACGATCGCGCCGATCCTCCCCGCCTCGAGGCCCGCGCAGACGCGTTCCAGCGACAGCGCCTCGCGGTGCAGCCCGTCGAGCGCGCCGTTGGCCTGCGCCGTGCCCGGCGCCGGGCCGAGGAAAGCGGAGATCCGCCCGCTCGCCGCGCGCTGCGGCGGCGCGACGTGCCAGGCGGCGCCGAGCGCGGTGCCCGCGTCGTGCGGCGCGGGCGGTGCGAACACCGGTCCGGACCGGCGGGGGC
>JBBSQG010000437.1:0-2911 GCA_038258125.1 Solirubrobacterales bacterium | reverse complement strand
GCAGCCGCGCGAGCGCGTCGCCGTAGGCCGCGTGGCGGCCGCCGGCTGCGGTCATCGGGCCCGTCGGGTTGGCCGACACGAACTCGACGTTCACCCGCTCGGCGGGATCGGCGCCGCCGCCGCCGAAGCGGTCGCCCGCCGCCAGCACATGGCCGAGCGCGGCAACGCACCAGGCATCGGACATGAAGAGGTTCAGGAAGCCGGGACCCGCGATCTCCACCCGCTCCAGCGCCGCGCCGAGGCGCGACTCCAGGTCGGTGGCGAGCCGTCCGGCGACCTCGCGCGGCGGGACGCCCGCGCGCGGCGCGAGCAGCATCGCCGCGTTCGTCGCATAGTCACCGAAGCCGGCTTTCTTGGGGCGCTCGAGCGTCGGCAGCGCCGACGTGTGGCCGTCTGCGCCGGCGACCGCGCCGGAGGCGGCGACAACCGCGTCGCGCAGTTCAGAGAGGGGAGCGGACATGAGCTGCCCAGGGTACCCCCCGCGATCAGAGGTGGTACGGCTCGCCGGCGAGGATCTTGTGCCCGCGGTAGAGCTGCTCGAGCAGGACGACGCGCGCGAGCTGATGGGGCAGCGTCAGCGGGCCGAGCGAGAAGCGATGGTCGACGTGCTCGATCTCCAGGCCGACCGGCCCGCCGATGACGAAGCAGACATCGCGCCCGGCTTGACGGCGCTCTTCCAGGAAGCGGGCGAACGACAACGAGTCGAACTGCTGACCGTCGCGGGCCAGCAGCGACACATAGGCGCGGTCGGGGATCCGCCCCGTGACGCGCTCCTCGTCGCGGACCTCGACCATCTCCACGCGGGCCTGGCGAGTCAGCAGCTTGAGGTAGTGCTGCACGTCGTCCGCGTACGGCGCGCGCAGGCGCCCGACGGCGAGGACGATGATGCGCACGGTGCGATACTAGGCTCACATGGCCGACGAAGACGAAGCAGAACGCCACATCAACATCCACTTCTCGCCCGAGATGATGGGCGGCGTCTACGCGAACTTCGCCAACGTCTCCTTCTCCGACTACGAGTTCACGATCACGTTCGCGCGGGTCGATCACGAGATCGACTCCGAGGAGATCCCCGGCGTCGTCGTGTCGCGCGTCAACCTGTCGCCGAAGTTCATGCGGGAGTTGGCGGATGCGCTGGAGGACTCCTACTCGAAGTACGCCACGCGCGAGGGCATCAAGAACCTGCCCGAGTTCGGTGGCGACTCGTCGGCGCCCGGCGACGACGACTGACGGGTTGTGAAGAGACCGGGCGGTCGCTTGCGCGCGGTTCCGGCCTGCTGACGGCGCGCGCTACTTCGAGCGCGCGGCCCGCTCATAGGCGATCCCGATCCCGATGCGGTCGATCGTCGGCGGGTGGGTGGCGAGCAGGAACGTCTGCCAGCCCGGCGGGTCGGGATCGGACAGGTTGCGCAGCGCGATGCGCTTCTCGAAGGAGATGAACGGCGCCGGCTCGCCGGTCAGCTTCAGCGCGTAGGAGTCCGCGCGCGCCTCGACCTCGCGGCTGAGCTGGTTGGAGATCGTCTGGATCGTCGTCGTCATGACGACGAGGCTGAGTGCCAGGGCGGGCAGGACGGCCGGGGTGGGTGGGAGCGAGCTCTCGCCGTCGGGCGCCAGGCGCTCGGTCAGGCGCGCGACGGCGAAGAGCCCGAACGGGGCCACGAGCGCGAGGTACAGCAGCCCATTGGGCAGGTCGCGGTAGTGCACGTGGGAGAGCTCGTGGGCGACGACAAGGCGGACCTCGTCACGCGAGAAGTTCTCCAGCAGCGTGTCGTAGAGCACGACGCGCTTGGTCGCACCCAACCCGGTGACGTAGGCGTTGGCGGCGGTCGTACGGCGGCTGGCATCGACGCTGAAGACGTCGCCGACGTCGACTCCGGCGCGCGTCGCGAGCGCGAGCACGTCCTCGCGCGTCTGGCCCGCGGGCAGCTGCTCGAACTTGTTGAAGAGCGGATCGAGCACGACCGGCCCGGCGTAGATCGTCGCCACACCGAACGCGATGACGATCGCCGAGCCCGGCATCCACCAGCCGCGCGGATAGCGGCGCACGAGGCCGACAGCGGTCGCCGCTCCGAGCCCGGCGACGAGCGCGCCGATCCCCCACGAGACCGACTTGTCGCGGGCGTAGCCGCTCCAGGACTGCGTCACGAGACCGACGTCCTTGGCGCGCTCGCGCGAGACGACCTGCAGCGGCGCTACCGCGACCGACACCACAAGCGAGAGCGTCGCGCCGGCGGCCATGCTCGCCAGCACCGGCCGCCGGAACGGCCCCTGAAGGCGCCGCGGCGGGCGGATGACGAACAGCGCCAGAACCCCGAGCTCGACGAGCAGCACGCCGCCGTAGATCGCCAGCTGCGGGCCGCGGTAGTCGCGGGCGCGATCGAGCTCGGAGGCGCTGAAGTACGCTTCGGTGCTGACAGGCGCGGGCTCGATCACGCCGTGACGTGGCCGCAGCAGCACGACCGCCACCTCCGCGACGACGACGGCGGCGACGATTGCCGCTCCCCATCGCAGGCGTCCACGGTCCACGAATCGAACTGTACGAGATGCAGGTCGCGATCCTCTCCGACATCCACGGCAACCGGCACGCGTTCGAGGCCGTCCTCGCCGACGCCGAAGCGGCCGGCGCCGACGAGATGTGGTGCCTCGGCGACCTCGTCGGCTACGGCGCCGACCCGGACGCCTGCGTTGAGCTGGCGCGCCGCCACGCGGCGATCTGCCTGGCCGGCAACCACGACATGGGTGTCACCGGCGCGATCGGCCTGGAGGAGTTCTCGACCGGGGCGGCGCTCGCGGCGCGCTGGACCCGCGACACGATCAGCGACGCGAACATGGAGTTCCTTCGCGCGCTCGAGCCGGCCGGTGAGGAGGACGGGATCGGCCTCTACCACGCCAGCCCGCGCGATCCGGTCTG
>JBBSQG010000436.1:0-2931 GCA_038258125.1 Solirubrobacterales bacterium | reverse complement strand
TGGCATTCTGCTCGCGCGCGAAGTCGACCATGAGGACGGAGACCGACTCGACCCGCACCCCCGGCACGCTTTTCGTCGCCTCCTTGATGAAGCCGATCCGCTCCTCGATGCTGAACAACGTCGTGCCCTTGCGGGCGGGCAGGTTGTCGACCGCGACGACGACCTCGTCGAACAGCTCGGCCGCGCGCTTGATGACGTCGAGGTGGCCGTTGGTGACCGGGTCGTAGGAGCCCGGGCAGAGGGCGATGCGGTGGTCAGGTGTCATGGATGCGGATGACGGTGTCGCCGTAGCGGCGCTCGTCGGCCAGGGGTAGGTCGAGCTGCAGCGGAGCGCGACGGTCGCTCTCGGTGACGACGCGGGCGCCCGCGGCGAGCACCGCGGGCAGTCCCTCCGACAGCTCCCGCCCCAGCTCGGCAGCACGCCGATACGGGGGATCGAGGAAGACCAGATCGTATGCCTCCGCGCGGGCGGATGCCGCGCGGATGGCTGCGCGCGCCGTGATCGGGCGCACATCGGCGGCGATCCCGAGCGCGGCGAGGTTGGCGCGGATGGCGGTGATCGCCTTGCGCGAGGAGTCCACGAACACGGCGCTGGCGGCGCCTCGGGAGAGGGCTTCGATGCCGAGGGCGCCGGAGCCGGCGAAGAGGTCGAGCACGCGGACGTCGTGTATCGACGGGCCCAGCACGCTGAACAGCGCCTCGCGGACGCGATCGCTCGTCGGGCGGGTTTCGCTGCCTCTCGGTGCCGTCAGGCGGCGGCCGCCGTAGGTGCCCGCTACGACGCGCATAGGCTTGACCGCAGACGCATCACGCCGGTAGCGGCGTGAGCTGGCCCGCCCCGTAGGCCCGCGCGAGCGCCTCGCCGAGCAGGGCGTGCTCGGGCTCGGCGAGCTCGGGGTCGGCCGCCAGCACGCGCTCGGCGTACGCCTTGGCCGCCTCGGCGATCGGCTCGTCGTCGGGAAGGCGCGCGATCTTGAACTGCGCGAGGCCGGACTGGCGGGTGCCGGCGATCTCGCCCTCGCCGCGTAGCTCGAGGTCGATCTGCGCGAGCGCGAAGCCGTCGGCGTTGCGCTCCAGCGCGCGCAGCCGCGCACCGTGCTTGGGGCCGAAGAGCAGGCAGGTCGAGGCGTGCGCGCCACGCCCGACTCGGCCGCGCAGCTGGTGCAGCTGGCTGATGCCGTAACGCTCGGCGCCCTCGATCAGCATCACCGTCGCGTTGGGCACGTCGATGCCGACCTCGATCACCGTCGTCGCAACGAGCACGTCGGCGCCGCCCGCGGCGAACGCCAGCATCGCCGCTTGCTTGTCCTTGGAGCGCATCTGCCCGTGCAGCAGCGCGACCCGGTAGTCGCGCAGCTCGCCGCCGCGCAGGCGCGCGGACTCGACCCTCGCCGCGCGTGCCTGCAACGCCTCGGACTCCTCGACCAGAGGGCAGACGACGAACGCCTGGCGGCCGGCGTCGAGCTGCTCGCGGACGAGGTCATAGGCGCGCGCGCGCTCGGCTTCGGTCGAGGCGATGTGCGTCGCCACCGGCCGGCGGCCGCGCGGCAGCTCGCGCAGCGCGGTGATGTCGAGATCGCCGTAGCGCAGCAGCGCCATCGTGCGCGGGATCGGCGTCGCGGTCATGTGCAGGACGTGCGGCACGAGCCCCGTCTGCGCCTTGGCGTCCAGCGCCGCGCGCTGGCGCACGCCGAAGCGGTGCTGCTCGTCGACGACGACGACGGCCAGGCGGTGAAACAGCACGTCGGGCTCGACCAGCGCATGTGTGCCGACGACGAACGACAGCTCGCCGCTGGCCAGCTTGTTCAACGTGTCGCTGCGCCGGGCCGCCGTCGTCGAGCCGGTCAGCAGCGCCGCGCGCACCGCCTCGCCGGGCATCAGCGCCTGGAGCGTCGCGAAGTGCTGCTCGGCGAGCGTCTCGGTCGGCGCCATGAACGCGGCCTGCATGTCGTGCTCGACGGCACGCAGCATCGCGTGCAACGCGACGACGGTCTTGCCCGAGCCGACCTCCCCCATGAGCAGGCGCTGCATCGGCCGCGGCGCGGCAAGCTCGGCGTCGAGCGTCGCGATCGCGGCCGCCTGGTCGCCCGTGAGCGTGAACGGCCGCCGCTGCTCGCGCCACCGCCGCGTCAGCTCGGCGGCGCCGTCGCGCACCGGCGCCGCGCCGGACGAGCGCCGCTGCGCGCGGCGGCGCAGCAGCGAGAGCTGGGCCAGCAGCAGCTCGTCGAAGGCCAGCCGACGGCGGCCGGCCTCGTGGTCTCCGGCGTGGGCGGCGAGCAGCGCGGCCGGGCGGTCGGGCAGCCCGCGGCGGGCCCGATCGCGCGCCGGCAATGGCTCGACGGCATGCTCGGCCGCCGCCAGGTGAGCGCGCACGAGCGCGAGGATCTGGGTCGAGGACAGCCCTTCGGTGGCCGGATAGTGGGCGACCTGGCTGCCGCTGCCCGTCGACTCGTCGGTCGGCGCGTGGCTCGTGACGCGAAAGGCATTGCGGGCGGCGTACTTGCCGTGCAGCACGAGGCGCGTGCCCGGCGGGTACTTGCGCGCCAGCCAGGGCTGGTTGAAGAACGTCGCCTTCATGACACCGGTCTCGTCGGCCACCGTCGCCTCGACGAGCGGCTTCATCCCGCGCCGGCGCACCGGGCGGCTCGTGATCGAGCGCACGGCGACTACGACCGTCGCGACGTCGCCGGTCTCCAATGTCGCGACCGTGCTTGCCGCGCGGCGGTCGCGCGGCAGGTGATCGAGCAGGTCGCCGACCGTCACGAGGCCGAGCTGCGCGGCGGCGTCGGCGGACTTCTGCGGGCTGATCCTCAGCGCCGCGGCGAGCGCCGACGGGCGCGGCCAGCGCAGCGGCGCGGCCAGCAGCTCGTCGCGGTCCAGCGCGCGGGCGGTCGCGAAGGCGGTCGGCACAGCCTCATGATGATCGGCGCC
>JBBSQG010000435.1:0-2938 GCA_038258125.1 Solirubrobacterales bacterium | reverse complement strand
GCGCAGGCGCGTCGCGGTACGTGTCGCAAATTTTCTCGACGTCCGCCTGGTACTGCTCGGGATCGTCGCGCTTGTCCTGCGAGGTCAGCCAATACTGGCTCTTGTGCGGTCGCAGGTCCGCCTCGCTAAAAAACGGTCGACTGCTGAGCGACAGTTACATCTCCCCGCCGGCGACAATTACATCGCCCCATTTCTGAGGCGGCCTCGGCGGTCGGCGGCGTGCTCTTCACTTCGGTGGAGAGGCAGGCCGTGTGCGACCAGTGAGCGACGCCCAGGTGAGGAAGCTGATGGAAGAGATGAGCAAACACGGACATATAGGGCAGGCCGCGATGAAGGCCGGCATGGATCGCAAGACGGCGCGCAAGTACGCCGACGGCGGCAAGCTCCCGTCGGAGCTGACGACACGGCGCGACTGGAAGACGCGCGTGGACCCGTTCGAGGAGCACTGGTCGGAGGTGGTCGAGCGGTTGGCGCTGACGCCGGAGCTCGAGGCCAAGACGTTGTTCGAGGCGCTGCAGGCCGAGCACCCGGAGCGCTACGAGGACGGCCAGCTGCGGACGTTGCAGCGGCGGATCCGGCAGTGGCGGGCTGCGCATGGACCCGACCAAGAGGTCTCGCTGGGACAGCAGCATCGACCTGGGGAGGCCGCGCAGACGGACTTCACGCACACCGGCGAGCTCGCGGTGACGATCGTCGGACAGGTGTTCGTGCACATGCTCTGCGTGCTGGTGCTGCCGTACTCGAATTGGCAGTGGGCGACGGTGTGTCTGTCCGAATCGATGGTCGCGCTGCGCAAGGGTGTCCAGCGCGCGCTGTTCCAGATCGGGCGCGTGCCCGAGTGGCATCAGACCGATAACTCGACGTCGGCGACCCACCGGATCGGCGATGATCTGGTCGCGCGCGTCGACGGCAGCAAGCGGCCGTTCAATGTGGAGTACGTGGCGCTGATGGCGCATCTCGGGATGAAGCCGAGGACGATCGGGGTCGGCGAGAGCGAGCAAAACGGCGACGTCGAGGCGGCCAACGGCGCGTTCAAGCGCCGGCTCGAGCAAGCATTGTTGCTGCGAGGCAGCCGTGACTTCGAGAGCGTGGATGCGTGGCAGGCATTCGTCGACGAGGTCGCCCGCAAGGCAAACAAGCATCGCGGACGTCGTGTCGGCGAAGAGCTCGCGGCGATGCGCGAGCTCGTGGTGAGCAAGTTGCCGGAGTACGTCGTCGAAGAAGCGATCGTGAGCGACTGGAGCACGATCCGGGTCAAGCAATGCGGCTACTCGGTGCCGTCACGCCTGATCGGTTCGTGGGTCCGCGTGTGGATCTTCGAGGCCAGGATCGAGGTGTACTTCGCCGACGAGCTGCAGCTCAGCTGTGAGCGGCTGCGTGGCCGCGGGCTTCGTCGCATCGACTACCGGCACGTGATCAAGTCACTGGTCCGGAAGCCCGGCGGCTTCGCGCGCTACGTGTACCGCGAGGAGATGTTTCCGTCGGTGGCGTTTCGTCGAGCGTACGACGCGATTCAAACGCCGGCCCGAGGGACCAAGGGCGACCTCGAGTACCTCCGGATCCTCGACCTCGCGGCGAGCACGATGGAATCCGACGTCACGCTCGCGCTCGAGGTGCTGCTCTCGGAGACCGCGACGATCACCGCCGCCGCGGTGAAGGCGTTGATCGCCTCGACCTCGGACGGCATCGACGTGCCGATGCTGATGCAGTCGGCGCCGGACCTCGCCGCCTACGACGAGCTCCTGACCCAGGCGGCCGCATGACCGAGGCGACCTGGGCCGCCCTGGCGATCATGTTGCGAGCGCTCAAGCTCGCGACCGTGCGCCGGCACGCCGAGGAGATCGCGCAGCAAGCAGAGCGCGAAGGCTGGACCTTTCAGCGATACCTCCACCATCTCGTCGAACTCGAGCTCCACGAGCGGCGGCGCCGCCGCATCGAGAGAAATCTCAAGGACTCGGGGCTCCCGCCCGACAAGACCCTCGCCACGCTGAATCGAGCACGCCTGCCGAGCAAGGTCGCCAAGCAGCTCGCCACGCTGTGCGAGGGTGCGTTCGTCGAACGCGGCGACAATCTGCTCGCGTTCGGACATCCTGGCCGTGGCAAGACGCATCTCGTCTGCGCCATCGCACACGAACTGATCCTGCGTGGCTACCGCGTGCTGTTCACCGCGACCTTCGCGCTCGTGCAACGCCTGCTCGTCGCCAAGCGCGATCTGCGGCTCGAAGACGAGCTCGCGATCCTCGATGGCTTCGACGCCGTGCTCCTCGATGACATCGGCTACGTCCAGCAAAATCGCGATGAGATGGAGGTCCTGTTCACGTTTCTCGCTGAGCGCTACGAGCGGCGCACGGTGATCATCACCAGCAACCTGGTGTTCAGCGAGTGGGACCGGATCTTCAAGGATCCGATGACGACCGCCGCTGCGATCGATCGACTTGTCCACCACGCGGTGATCCTCGAGATGACCGGGAAGAGCATCCGCATCGAGGACGCCCAGGCCAACCAGACGCTTCAAGGAGGCGCGGCACCGACCACAACGACAGCGACAACTACGCCAACCCCTGCCATCGACACCGAAAAGGAGCCAACGACAACTACCTCGCCGACGAGCGCCACCCTGAACACGGAAGGAACACCGACGACAACTACTGGGACCACGCCGACCACCACCAAGAACCCGAACGAAGCGCCAACGACAACCACCGCATCGAGAACCAAGAACCGTAACCAGTCACGCAGCGAGGTCGATGGGGAGATGTAGTTGTCGTTGATGGGTGAATGTAATTGACGTCAAGCAGTCGACCTGGCGCGGCGAGATACTCTCCACCAGCCCTCTCTTGATGGCTTCGCGCGCGAGCTCCGGCGGGGTCCAGTGCGAGATGGGCAGCCCACTATCGCCAGGTGGCTCACATGCAAGCGCGATGATGCCGGTGACCTG
>JBBSQG010000434.1:0-2950 GCA_038258125.1 Solirubrobacterales bacterium | reverse complement strand
GAGCCCTCGCTGCTGCCCGCCGGGCGGCCCGCGACGGACAAGCTGCTGGCGATCTTCGAGCTCGAGAAGGCCGTCTACGAGCTGCGCTACGAGCTCAACAACCGCCCCGATTGGGTGCCGATTCCCGTTGCGGGCATCGCACGTCTATTGCAGGAGAACCTGGATGGCTGAGCACATGACCGCACCCCCCGTCTCCACCGCCGAGCTCGATCGCCTCGTCGCTCGCGATCACCACGACCCGCACTCGATCCTTGGCGCCCACGCGACGGCGGGTGGAGTGACGGTCCGGGCGCTGCATCCCGCTGCCGCATCGGTGACCGTCCAGCCGGCGGGCGCCGAGCTCGAGCGGATCCATCCCGGCGGCCTGTTCGCGGCTGAGCTGGCAGGGGCGTCTGCGCCGCTGGACTACGAGCTGGAGATCCACTACCCCGACGGCGCGACGTGGACGACGGCCGACCCGTACCGCTTCGCGCCGACGCTGTCAGACCTCGACGAGCATCTGTTCCGGGAGGGCCGCCACGAGCAGCTGTGGTCGAAGATGGGCGCGCACGAGCGCGTGCTCGACGGCGTTGCCGGGACATCGTTCGCGGTGTGGGCGCCGGCCGCGCGCTCGGTCTCGGTCGTCGGCGACTTCAACTTCTGGGACGGGCGTCCGCACATGATGCGCACGCTCGGCGGCTCGGGGATCTGGGAGATCTTCATCCCCGCCGTCGGCGACGGCGCGCGGTACAAGTTCGAGATCCGCGCGCAGTCCGGCGAGCTGCTTGTCAAGGCCGACCCATTCGCGTTCCAGACCGAGCTGCCACCGCAGACGGCGTCGATCGTGCATACGTCCTCGCACGAGTGGGGCGACGCGGCGTTCCTCGCGGCGCGCACGGAGGCCGATCCGCAGCGCCAGCCGATGTCCGTCTACGAGGTCCACCTCGGCTCGTGGCGGCTGAACCCGCTCCAGGACAATCGCGCGCTGACGTACCTCGAGCTGGCCGACGAGCTGGCCGACTACGTCGCCGACCTCGGCTTCACGCACGTCGAGCTCATGCCCGTCATGGGGCACCCGTTCACGGGCTCCTGGGGCTACCAGGTGACCTCCTACTACGCGCCGACGCCGCGCTTCGGCTCGCCCGACGACTTCCGCGCGTTCGTCGACCGGATGCACGAGAAGGGCATCGGCGTGCTGCTGGACTGGGTGCCCGCGCATTTCCCGCGCGACGAGTGGGCGCTCGCGCGCTTCGACGGCACGGCGCTCTACGAGCACGAGGACCCGCGCCGCGGCTCGCATCCGGAGTGGGGGACGCTGATCTTCAACTACGGGCGCAACGAGGTGCGCAACTTCCTCGTCGCCAACGCGCTGTTCTGGGCGCGCGAGTTTCACGCCGACGGCATCCGCGTGGACGCCGTCGCGTCGATGCTCTACCTGGACTACTCGCGCGAGGCCGGCGAGTGGGTGCCCAACGAGTTCGGCGGCCGCGAGGATCTCACCGCCGTCGCGTTCCTCAAGGAGCTCAACGAGGTGCTGCACCGCGATGAGCCGGGCGTCATCTCCGCGGCGGAGGAGTCGACGGCGTGGCCGGGTGTCTCGCGCCCGACGTATCTCGGCGGGCTGGGCTTCGGCTTCAAGTGGAACATGGGCTGGATGCACGACACCCTCGGCTACTTCGAGGAAGACCCGATCCACCGCCGCTATCACCACCACGAGCTGACGTTCTCGCTCATGTACGCCTTCAGCGAGAACTTCATCCTGCCGCTGTCACACGACGAGGTCGTCCATGGCAAGGGCTCGCTGATCGACAAGATGTCCGGTGACCGCTGGCAGAAGCTCGCCAACCTGCGCTGCCTGTACGCCGTCATGTGGGCGCACCCCGGCAAGAAGCTGCTGTTCATGGGCCAGGAGTTCGCCCAGAGCACCGAGTGGAACTACGAGCGCTCGCTGGATTGGCACCTGCTCGAGCACGGCGAGCACTCCGGCATGCAGTCGCTCGTTCGCGACCTCAACGGGGTGCTGCGCGCCACGCCGGCGCTGTACGAGGTGGACTTCGAGGGGCGCGGCTTCTACTGGATCGAGCCCAACGACGCCGATGCGAACGTCGTGGCCTTCGCACGGGCCGGTGACGACCCGTCGGCGGACGTCCTGGTCTGCGTGGCGAACCTGTCGCCGGTGCCGCGGCCGGGCTACCGGGTCGGACTGCCGCAGGGCGGGCACTGGGTCGAGGCGCTGAACACCGACTCGTCGTCCTACGGCGGGACTGACACCGGCAACCTCGGTGGCGTCGAAGCCGGGGCGCAGTCCTGGCACGGGCAGCCCTGTTCGGCGGAGGTCACGCTGCCGCCGTTGGGCGTCGTGTGGCTGGTGCCCGAGGAGCGGCCGGTGGTGGCGGCGGAGGCGCCGGCTGGCAGGAGGAAGGCGCCCGAGGCGTAGCGCCCGCGCCGTCGTCGAGCCGCCGCGATCGGCATGTCGCTATCCGGTCAGCAATGGTGATCGGACCGGCGCAGATGGCCGCGTAGTGGCTGCGCTTTCGTCCCAATAGGGGCACTCTCTCGGCGGCCACGACTCCGGGCAAGGCGAGATCAGGACCGACCATCCCGGTCGGAATGCTGCTGGGCCGGCGAGGACACGCGCCGCATCGACGGACGGCGAGATCGTCGACGGTCAGCGCCTTCGGAGGGTCGTCGCGGTGTCGTGCGTCGTGAGGTTCGACGCCACCGTCTCGAGGTGGCCCCAGAGGCGATCGCGGTGCGCCGGTGCGAGGTCGGCGTCGTCGAGGGCGATGCGCATCGCTCGCAGCCAGGCATCCCGGTGCGCTCGCGTGATCCGGAACGTCATGTGGCGCGCCGCCAGACGCGCCGGCCCGCGCAGATGCGTGTAGCCCGCCGGGCCGCCCCAATGCTCGATGAGATAGAGCCGCAGGCGCTCCTCGGCGGGCCCGAGATCGGCTTCGGGATACAGCGGGCG
>JBBSQG010000433.1:0-2967 GCA_038258125.1 Solirubrobacterales bacterium | reverse complement strand
TCCTCGTCGAGGATCTGCACGTCCCAGCCGGGCATCGGGCGGCCCATCGAGCCCTCGCGGACGTCCATGAACGGGTAGTTGGCGACGAGCGGATAGCTCTCTGACAGCCCGTAGTAGTCGAGCACGGTGACGCCGTACTGCTCGCGAAACCAGCGGATCGCCTCGGGGTTGAGCGGCTCGCCGGCCGAGCAGACGATGCGGAAGTCCTGCGGGTAGCGGGTGCCCGCGTCGCCGATGCCCATCATCGAGCGGATCGCCGTCGGCGTGGCGAAGACGTTCGTCGGCCGGTGGCGGCTGAGGAAGTCGAGCTGGCCGTGCGGGTCGAAGCCGCCCTTGCGCTGCAGGACGACCTGTGTCGCGCCGTAGCGCCACGGCCCGAGCAGCGGCGCGATGCCCGCCGCCCACGCCCACTCACCCATGCCGTGGAAGCGCTCGCCGTCCTGGACGTCGTGGCAGTAGACGAACTCCTCGTGGCCGAGGATGTAGCGATGGGCGTGCAGGATGCCCTTGGCCAGGCCGGTCGTGCCCGACGTGTAGTAGAGCTGGGCGGGGTCGTCGCAGGAGGTGTCAAGCGTCGCGTGGTCGGTCGAGCCGGAGTCGAGGTCGCCGGGCTCAAGCTGCATGACCGCCGTCTGCCCCTCGACGCGCGCGCGGTTGGCGGCGTTCGTCACGACGACGGCGGCCTGCGAGTCGCTCAGCCGGTGGCTGATGCCCTCGTCGCCGTAAAGCACCGACATCGACAGCAGGATCGCGCCGACCTTCCACGTGCCGAAGAACGCCGCCGCGGTCTCGGGCGTCGGCGGCAGCAGCATCGCGACGCGGTCGCCCCGCTGTACTCCGTGCTCCAGCAGCGCCAGAGCGAAGCGATTGGCCATGTCCTGCAGCTCGCCCCAGTGCACCTCGCGGACGGTGCCGTCGGGGTCTTCGTGGATCAGCGCGAGCTTGTCGCGCGGGTGCTTGTCGCAGACGTCCGTCGCGATGTTGTAGCGCTCGGGCACCTGCCATGCATGTTCTGCACAGGCTTCCTCGTAGGTCATCGTGCGCGCACCGTACAGCGCCTCTACCCGCTTGAGCCTCGATCAGCGGCGCTTGCGCTTCTTCTTCTTGGAAGAGGAGTGCGGCTTGGCGGGCCGGGGCTCGGGCGCGGGGACCTCCGGCGCCTCGCTGCGACCGCGCCGCGGGCGGCGTTCCTTCGGTGGCTCGGCCTCCCCCAGGCCCTTGGCGGATGACTCCCCGCGCGCCGCCAGCTTCGCCTCGCGCACCTCCTGCTGCGTCGGCCATGGCTGCGCCTCGCCGGTCGCCCAGGCCGGCGGGTTGCCGCCGGGCCAGCGCTGCAGCAGCAGCGCGCCGAGCCCGAGCAGCCAGAAGATCTTCACGAACGGCAGCTGACCCTCGAGCTGGGGCAGGAACGACAGGACGCCGACGATGACCCCCAGCACGCCCATGAAGCGCGTCAGCAGTCCGACGCGCATCGCGTTGAGCGCCGTCAGGGCGATGCCGAGCCCGAGGATCGCCGAGCCGAGGCCGGCGAGCTGGACGGCACCGGTGGTGAACGTGTCGGCCAGCGCGTCGCGCGCGGCCTCCTCGGTCTGGCGGGCGGCGTCGGCGAATGTGGTGACGTCGATCGCGAGCGAGATCGCCGCCGCGACACCGGCGATGACCGACAGCACCGCGCCGGTGATCGCAGAGATCAGGGCGACCTTGCTCAGCCCGGGGTTGCGCGCCTTCGTCGAGCGGTACAGGAAGACGATCGCGACGCCGATCAGCGCCAGCGCCAGCGCGGTGACCAGGCGTGCGGCGACGATCAGCGCGACGTTGTCGTCGAGGAACAGCGCGACCTTGGCGATCGGCCCCGGCCGGCCCGCGGGCAGCAGGTCGAGGTTGGAGCGCAGCGTGTCGAGCAGGCGCAGCGTCGGGAAGCCGCTGTTGCCCTGAATCGCCAGCAGCGCGCCGACGAACGTCAGCACGCCGGCCGCGATTCCCGCGGCCCCGGCCTTTGTGCGACGGCCCGCCTCTTCGGCGAGCGTCTGCTCCGGGGTGGCGGGCACGGGGCAAGTGTATGTTGCGTCCGTGGAGATCCGCGACGTCATGACCGAGGGTGTCGTGAGCGCCGCGCCGTCGGCCACCGTGCGACATGTGGCCGAGCTCATGCGCGAACGCAATGTCGGCTCGGTCGTGCTCGTCGACGAGGCCGGAGCGATCACCGGCTTCGTGACCGATCGCGACCTCGCGCTCGGCGCGCTGACCGACGGTCGCGACCCCGGCGACCCGGTCGAAGCGCACGCCTCGTCGCCGGTCGTGACGGCCGAGCCGGCGATGGACGTCGAGGCGGCGGCCGAGCTGATGGTCCGCCACGGCGTGCGGCGCCTGCCGGTGCTCGACGGAGGCCGGCTGACGGGGATCATCACGCTCGACGACCTCGCCGTGCGAACCGGCGACCTCGAGCTGGCGCAGCACATGACGGCCCAGATCACGCGCGCCGCGCTGCCGGGCTTCTACTTTCACGACCGCGGCGGGTGAGCCGGCCGGGCGGAGTTCGCCGGGGCTCGCGCAGCACCATCCTTCCGCCGCGTGCTAGCCCGTGCTAGCGGTGTGCTAGCCGGGGCTAGCACCGCGGGAATCGAGATATGACCCCGCGCAGCTGTCCGGCATGCGGGACCGGCTCGCTCGTCGCCTGGCGCACGGTGCCGGGGTCGGACCCCGCGCTGCCCGGCGACTACGCGCTCACGCGCTGCGCGAGTTGCGGCACCGCAGTGACACGTGCCCCCGCGCCGCCCGAGGCGCACGAGGCGGGCGCCTACGGCGGCGGGGCGCCGCGCGGGGCGCAGTTGGCCGCGCCGTTGCTGCGCGCGTTTGACCGGCGCCGGCTGCCGTTCCTCTCGCGCGCGGGCGCGAGCCCGCCCGGGCGGCTGCTCGACGTCGGCGCCGGCCGCGGGCGCTTCGTCGCCCAGGCCCGCGCGGCGGGCT
>JBBSQG010000432.1:0-2968 GCA_038258125.1 Solirubrobacterales bacterium | reverse complement strand
GGGGCACGCCACGTGCCCCAGGGCCGTGTCCTGCGGGCTTCGCGCCCCGGTACGCATTCATCATCAAAGGAGATCAACCATGATTCGCACGTCCAGCATCCTGACGACACTCGCCACCGCCGCGGCGTTCGCCTGCGGCAGCGCCGCATTCGCGCAGGGGGGCGGTTCGGGTGCACCGAGCAACAACACGGCCAACAGCGGTCCGAAGGCCGGCGCCCCGGGCACGTCGGGCACACGTTCGAACGCCGGCACGATGAACCGCAACACCGGAACGCAGGTCGTCACGCCGGCGCAGGGCCCGAACAACCCGAGCCCGGCCGGCCCGAACGGCGTCGGCACCACGGGCCCGATCGACCCGCCTGCAGGAACCGGCCGGATGACGAACGACACCGGCAGGATGGCCGACACCGACCGCATGGCGACGGATCGGCCGATGCGCCGCCGCGCCCCCCGCGCCGACCGGAACTGATCGAGCCGATCGATCCGTCTGGTCCCGAGGCCCGTCGACTCCCGCGCCTACCGCGCGGAGGCGACGGGCCTCGTCACGAACAGCGTCTCGGCAGGCCGGGTTTCCGGCAGCACGTAGACGATGCCGTTGCGCGGTGAGAACAGCGGCTTGACGACGCTGTCGTAGAAGGCCGGTGGCAGATTGATGCAGCCGTAAGAGATGCGGTTGTCGTCCGGCGTCGTCGATGCCAGCCGCTGTGCGCGGCGCTCCGCCGCCGACACGGCGCGCATGCGGTGCATCGACACCGCGTTGTCGTAGTCGACCCAGAGGATGTCCTCGCCGTGCGCGTTCTCGCCCATCTCGGCGGCGAACCGGCCGGCCGGCGTGGTGCGTTCCTCGGGTCGGATGTCGGCGATGCGTCGCTCGCCGATCCCGGGGACGGAATCGTCGCCGCTCGCCAGGCCGAGCAGCGCGGGCGCGTCTCCGATCAGGCGACCCGCCGGGTCGAACGCCAGTACGCGTGCCGAGACCTTGTCGACGATGAGAAAAGGCAGGCCACCGGTGTCGTGCGTCGCGACGGCGCGATCGGCGACGTAGCGCGCCGGCGCAGACGGCTGGTAGGCACCGAAGTCGGCTGTCGGCGCAGGTTGTGTCGTCGTTGCCGCGGCCTCGCTGGTCTTCGGCTTCGCGGCAACGCCTGTCGGCGGCGCGCGCGACGGCTGGCAACCGCCGCCGACGAGGCACGCCGCCAGCGCTGCAGCGACCAGGGGACGAACGACGACGGCCATCGATGCATGGTACGCGTCGGAGCGCAGCCCTGCAGCCGGTTCAGACGCTGGTCGCCGCCATGACGAGCACCGCAACGGCCATCACGGCCGTCGCCGCCCAGCCGAACGCGCGGTGTCGTCGGCTGATGACGGCATCGCCCATCAGCCGCCTCGACTGGCCGATCAGCATCAGCACGACCATGATGGGGACCGAGATCACGCCGTTGACGATGGCGCTGGCGACAAGCAGGCGGATCGGGTCGACGTCGAACACGCTCAGGATCGTGCCGATGCCGGTGGCCGCGACGATGATGAGGTAGAAGCCGCGCGCCTCGCGAAAGCCATGCGACAGGCCAGCCTTCCAGCCGAACAGTTCGCTCGTGGCATAGGCGGCGGAACCGGCGAGCACGGGCACGGCGAGCAGCCCGGTGCCGATGATGCCCAGCGCGAACAGGGCGAACGCGAACTCACCGGCCACCGGGCGCAACGCCTCGGCGGCCTGGGCCGAGGTCTGGATGTCGGTCTGGCCCTGCGCGTTGAGCGTGACCGCGGTGGCGACGACGATGCACAGCGCGATCGCGTTGGAGAACGCCATGCCGACGAACGTGTCCTGCTTGATGCGAGACAGGTGCTCGGCGACGTACTCGGGGTGCGCATGCAGCGAGACGGCTTCCGGCCGGCGTCGGCCGTCCTCCACTTCCTGCGCGGCCTGCCAAAAGAAGAGGTAGGGACTGATCGTCGTTCCCAGCACGGCGACGACCATCGCCGCATAGCCGCTTGCCGATGCACCGGCAGGCAGATGCGTCCACGGCCGGAACGATTCGTCGACCGCCTGCCGCCACGGCACCTTCACGGCCAGCAGCACCGCGACGTAGGCGAACAGCGCCAGCGTCAGCCACTTGAGGACGCGCACGGTGCGCTCGTACGAGAAACCCACCTGCATCGCGATGCATGCCAGGCCGAAGCCGATCGCGTAGAGCGGTTCGGGGCCACCGACGAAGAGCGCCAGCGCATCGGCCATCGCCGCGATGTCGGCGGCGATGTTGATCGTGTTCGCCACCACGAGCAGGCCGATCAGCGACACCGTCAGCCAGCGCGGGCAGAACCGGTCGATGTTGGTCGCCAGGCCCTCGCCGGTCACCCAGCCGATGCGCGCCGACAGCATCTGGATGCCGATCATCAGCGGCGTTGTCAGGAACAGCGTCCAGACGAGGCCGAAGCGGAACTGCGCGCCGGCCTGCGAGTAGGTGGCGATGCCGCTCGGGTCGTCGTCGGCGGCGCCGGTGATGAGGCCGGGGCCGAGCCGACTGGCGAGGGACGTGCGCCGGGGCGGCGTTGGCGGCGGCGGCGTCATGCCGCGGACTGTGTCCGCGGCCGATGAAGCGTCGGTTAGGTCACGTGGCCACGAACTTCAAGGCGACGCCGTTGTTGCAATAGCGCTTGCCGGTCGGCTTCGGACCGTCGTCGAAGATGTGTCCCTGGTGCCCCTCGCAGCGCACGCAGTGGTACTCGGTGCGCGGGATGATCATCTTGAAGTCGGTCTTGGAAGCGACCGCGCCCGGGAGCGGCTGCCAGAAGCTCGGCCAGCCGGTGCCGCTTTCGAACTTGGTCTCCGACGAGAACAGCGGCAGGTCGCAGCCGGCGCAATGGAAGGCGCCCTTGCGCTTCTCGGCGTTGAGCGGGCTCGAGCCGGGCCGCTCGGTGCCCTCGTGGCGGAGGACGTCGTAGGCGGACGGCGGAAGGCGCTCCTTCC
>JBBSQG010000431.1:0-2986 GCA_038258125.1 Solirubrobacterales bacterium | reverse complement strand
CGGCCGTGAGCCCGAGCAGCGCGGCCGGCGCGGCCTGGCCGATCGCGTCGAGCGCCTGCTCGCCCACGATCCGCGCGCGCGGCGCGCCGAGCGCGCGCTCGATGCCGAGCACGGCCGCGCGCCGGCGCACCTTCGCATCGGCGGAGGCGGCCAGCATCCCGCCCGCGCAGGCGGCCGCGACGATGCCGAACACGACGAGCAGCGCGATCACGATTCCCGCCGCCTGGTCGATCAGCTGGCGCACCGCGCGCCGCGTGAGCAGCTGCTCGGTGGGCACTCCGAAGATCGCCGGGCGCGCCGCCGCGAGCGTGATGTCGACGCGGCGCGGATCGGCCAGCCACAGGAGCGCCAGGTTCACTGTGGGATCGCGCTCGCGCCCGAAGCGGCGCTCGATCTCGCGCCGCGTGATGTAGACGCGCGGGACCTTGGCCAGCGGGAAGGCGACGTTGTCGACCGACAGCGCGATGCCCGCGATGCGCCGCCGGCCGAGCCGGCCGATCGCGATCTCGTCGCCGACCCGCAGGTCCCAGGCGGTCGCGCCGCCGCGCTCGACGAGCACCTCGCCGGCGCGCTCGCCCAGGTCGCGACCGGCGACGATCGCGTAGCCGCGCCGCCCGCTCTCCACGACATGCACCGCGCCGTTGCGGGCACGGTGGCCGTCGGCGGACAGGCCGACGCGGTTGACCTCCGCGCGGTAGGCGATCGCGCGTACGTTGGGCAACCGCCGCAGGCGGGCATCGAGCACCGAGCGCCGCGCCCCCGCGAAGCGTGCGAGCACGTCGGGCTGATCGCTGCGCTCGGCGGCACGGTCGTAGCCGGTCGCCAGCGCGTAGCCGACCGTCGTCGACACCCCGACGGCGAGCGCCGCGGCGAACATGACGAGCGCGGAGGCGCGCGTGCCGCGCCGCCGGCGGGCGGGCGCGCGCCTCATCGCAGGCATTGCTCGCAGAGCGTCGCGACGCGGTCGGCCGATGCGGTCACCGAGGGGTCGTGGGTGACGACGAGCACAGCGCGCCCGTCGCGCGTCGCCGCGCGCAGCAGGGCGAGGACGAGCGCGGCGGATTGCGCGTCGAGGTTGCCGGTCGGCTCGTCGGCGAGGATCACCGCGGGGTCGTTGACGAGCGCGCGGGCGATCGCGAAGCGCTGCTGCTCGCCGCCCGACAGCTGCGCCGGGAGCGAGCCCGCGACCGATCGCAGCCCGAGCGCGTCGACGAGCTCGGCGGCCCGTGCCGCGCCGCCCGCGGACGGTCCGAAGCGCGTCGCCAGGCGCACGTTCTCCTCGCCCGACAGCTCGGGCACGAGATGGAAGGCCTGAAAGACGAAGCCGACGTGGCGCGCGCGCAGGCGCGCCAGCGCGCGGTCGGAGCGACCGTCCAGCCGCACACCGGCGATCTCGATCGTGCCCGCGTCGGCGCGGTCCAGGCCGCCGGCGAGCTGCAGCAGGGTCGACTTCCCCGAGCCCGACGCGCCGATGATCGCGACCAGCTCGCCAGCACGCACGTCGAGATCGACGCCATCGAGCAGGCGGCGCGCGGCGCGCCCCTCGCCGACGGTCTTCGTCAGGCCGCGCAGGCGCAGCAGCGCCGTCAGGATGCCCCCCGAGCGCGATCGTGCGGGACTGCGTCGGGCGCCGTCATCGGTCGCGCTCGGTGCGGCGCGCGCCGGCCGTCAGCTCGGACACGGTCACGGTCGCCAGGCCGCGTGCGTGCAGCCGCGCGAGCAGCAACGGCAGCGCGGCGAGCGTCCGATCGCGTACGCCGCGGCCGTCGTGGGCGAGGATGATCGAGCCGCGCCGCACGCGCGCGACCAGCGCGCGGACCCCGCTCGCGACGTCGCGACCGGCGAGCGCCTTCTCGAGCGCCAGGTCCCAGCCGATCAGCGGGCGCCGCTGCGCGCTGGCGATCGCGGCGATCCGCTCGTCGAAGTCGCCCCACGGCGGGCGCGAGTAGGCCGGCGGCGGCGCTCCGGCGCGCTCGATCGCCCGCGCCCCGGCATCGAGCTCCCACGCGACCCGTGCGCTCTGCAAGCGGGGAAGCCGGGCGTGGCCGAACGTGTGATCGCCGATCTCGTGTCCGGCCCGGACGGCGTCTCGCACGATCTGCGGCGCTCGCGCCGCCGCCTCGCCGACGACGAAGAACGTCGCCCGCGCGTTCGCCCGGGCGAGCGTGCGCAGCACGCGCGGCGTGTAGCGCGCCGACGGACCGTCGTCGAAGGTCAGCGCGACCACCGGGCGGTCGGTGACGACGCGAACCACGGCGCCGTGGCTGCCGTGACGCGACGGCGAGCGCTCCAGCACCGCGGCCGCCGGGACCGCGGGGGTGCTCGCGCAGCCGGTCAGCATCAGCCCCGCGACGACCGATCCCGCAAGCGTTCTTCCCATCCATGAGGACCATACGCGGGAGAAGCACGCCGACGGTCGCCTGGATCGTGCCGTTCACCGAACCGTCAGGTTTGGAGGTCCGCCGCCGCTCGCGCTAATGTGCGGATCGTCGTGCCGAGTCTTGCCCGGTCAGCCCGGGTGAGAGCGGGGGAACCAGGTTGTTGGGGCGAATCGGTCTGCGAGCAGGCCGTAGCGCGCGTACCGCACGCGAGCCCGTCAGCTCACCCCGTAGGCGCGCACACGACGCCTATGCCCCGGTCCCCACGCCTCCATGCTGTCGCCGCGCTCGCGCTGGGTGCGCTGGCGGCCTGTGGGGTCAGTGCGGAGGCGTTCGCCTCGGCGTCGGGTGGGATGAAGCCGTTCGACAAGCCCGACGTGACCGCGTTCAAGTGCGGTACCGGCGATCGGAAGAGCTGCCCGCGCGGTCAGGTGCTGCGCCTCAGCGGCGAGAACCTCGCTCGCACACAGCGCGTCGTCTTCCTCGGCCGCCGCGGCTCCTCCGACGACCGCTCGGCTCCCGCCCAGGAGCGCAGCCCGCACCGCGTCATCGTCGAGGTTCCCCGCGGCGCCCACAGCGGGCCGCTGCGCGTCGTGGCCTCCTCGGCG
>JBBSQG010000430.1:0-2999 GCA_038258125.1 Solirubrobacterales bacterium | reverse complement strand
TCTCCGCGAGGCGGGCGCGGGCGTGGGCGGCGTCGTCGGGGACGACGACGACGGAGAGGTCGGGTTCCTCGCTGGCGATCAGGTCGGCCGCCGCCTGCACCGTGACGGCGTGCGCGGTCACCTCGTGACCCAGGCTCCTGAGGAGCCGATCAGTGGCCCGGAGCGTCGACTCGTCCTCGTCTGCCGCGAGGACTCGCAGGCTCGTCGTCTTCGGTTCGTAGGCCATGGCACACCGGGATCAGCGTCCCCGGGATCGGTATCATGCCCTACGCGCGGCCTTGCACCTGCCTCGCGACGCGTGCGCCCCAGACCTCCGGCGTTCATCTCTCAGAGAGGTCTACGTGCGCGCTGGTCCAGCATCGTCGCCGTTCCAGGTAGGCATCCGGTCATGTTCATGAGCACGCGCCCGCCGGTCGGACCGGGCGGCTCGGGACCTGAGCGCACGCGGGACGACCGTGAGCTGTTCGTGCGCTACCACCGCGACGGCGACGCGCGGGTCCGCGACCAGCTCGTCGAGCGCTTCCTGCCGCTCGCGCGCCAGCTCGCCAGCCGCTACCAGCGCACCGGCGAGCCGCTCGACGACCTGCTGCAGGTCGCGTCGCTGGGCCTCATCAAGGCGATCGACCGCTTCGATCCCGACCGCGAGATCGCCTTCTCCTCCTACGCCGTGCCGACGATCCTCGGCGAGATCAAGCGCTACTTCCGCGACCGCACGTGGGCCGTCCGCGTGCCGCGCGACCTGCAGGAGCTGACGCTGAAGGTCGACCGGGCGGGCAGCGAGCTGGCCGAGCAGCTGCGTCGCCAGCCGTCGGTCGCGGAGATCGCAGCCGCCGTCGACGCCGACGAGGAGGAGGTGCTCGAAGCGATGCAGGCCGGAGGCGCATACCGCGCGGTCTCCTTCGACGCGCCCCGCCGGGGCGGCGAAGAGGACGTGGCGACGCTCGGCGACTCCCTCGGTGTCGACGAGGAGGGCTTCGATCGCGCGGAGGAGCGCGCGACGCTGGCGCGTCTCATGTCGACCGTCACGCCGCGCGAGCGCGAGGTGCTGCGCATGCGCTTCGAGCAGGACATGACGCAGGCCGAGGTCGGGGCGGTCATCGGCGTCAGCCAGATGCAGGTCTCGCGCGTCATCCGCCAGGCGCTCTCCCGCCTGCGCGAGGCCGCCGACGCGCCGCCCGCCCTGCCACCGGCCTGATCGCTCGCCGGGCGGGCGTTCGCCGCGCGGCTTGATGGGGCATGAAGATGCCCGTGAGCGATGACGCCAACCCCTCCGAGCAGGTCGAGTCCGAGCACGGCGACGAGGTGCGCACCGCCGAGCATGTCCTGTTCGAGCAGATGATCGGCGAGGTGCGGCCGTTCGAGGGTGCGCGGGGGCTGATCGAGGATCTCAAGTCGCGCGGCTGCAAGGTCGTGCTCGCGTCATCGGCGAAGTCGCAGGACATCGCGCACCACCTGGATCTGCTCGACGCGCGCGAGCTCGCCGACGGCTGGACGGACTCGAGCATGGTGGCGCGCACGAAGCCCGCTCCGGATCTCGTCAAGGCGGCGCTCGATCTCGTCGGCGGCGCGCCGGGGGTCATGGTCGGGGACTCGACCTGGGACGTGAAGGCGGCCACGGCGCTGAAGCTGCCAACCGTCTGCGTGCGGACGGGAGGCTTCGGCGCCGACGAGCTGCGCGAGGCCGGCGCGGTAGCGGTGTTCGAGTCGATCGTCGAGCTGCGCGAGCGCTTGTCCGACACGCCGTTGGGGTAACGCGCATCACATGCTTCTTACCCTTGCCAGCTCATCGCCGCAGCTGAAGGTGCCGTCGCCGTCGGAGGACCCGACGCCGGTCGTGCCGGAGCCCGGGTTCGTGCCCGATCCGGCGCCGACGCCGCAGCCAAGCCCGCCCGGCGACCCGCAGCCGCCGAGCGTTCCTGCGCCGGACCCCGACCGCGACGTCCCGATCGATCCGCCCGGCGCCCCGGCGTAGCCGCCGCGCTTCCCCCGCTCGGCCCCGTTCGACGGCCGCGCGGAGCTGCAAGCCGGCGTGCGCGGGGGAGGAGATCGCCGCGTGCGGGGGTACCCTGCATCCATGCCCAGGTCGATCTGGACCGGTGCGATCTCCTTCGGGCTCGTCACCGTCCCCGTCAAGATGTACTCCGCGGTGTCGAAGAAGTCGGTGCGCTTCCACCAGCTCAACCGCGACACCGGCGTGCGCATCCAGCAGAAGCGCGTCGATCCGACGACCGGCGACGAGGTCCGCTACGAGGACATCGTCAAGGGCTATGAGCTGACGCCCGATCGCTACGTCGTCATCGAGCCCGGTGAGCTGGAGGCGCTCGATCCGAAGAAGACGAAGTCGATCGAGATCGAGGACTTCGTCTCCCACGACGAGATCGACCCGATCTACTTCGACCATCCCTACTACCTCGCGCCGGGCCCGGGCGGAGCCAAGCCGTACAAGCTGCTGCTCGACGCGATGCGCGAGACCGGGCGCGTGGCGATCGCCAACGTCGTCATCCGCTCCAAGCAGCAGCTCGTCGCCGTGCGGCCGATGGGTGACTCGGCGCTGTCGATGTCGACGATGGTCTATCCCGACGAGGTCGTCGATCCGTCGACGCTCGACGAGCTGGGCGCCGTCGAAGAGGTCGAGGTCAGCCAGCGCGAGCTCGACATCGCCAAGCAGCTCGTCGACTCGCTCGCCGGGCCCTTCGAGCTGGACAAGTACCGCGACACGTACCGCGAGCAGGTGCTCTCCCTGGTCGAGCGCAAGGCGCAGGGCGAGGAGATCGCCGTCCAGCCCAGCGCCGACGAGGACGACGAGCCGGTGCCCGACCTCATGTCGGCGCTGAAGGCCAGCCTCGATGCGGTCAAGGCGCGCGAGGGCAACGGAGGTAGTCAGAAGGCGCCGGCCAAGAAGGCCGCCAAGCAGGAACCGGCCAAGCAGAAGGCCGCGGCGAAGCGTTAGCCGTCCGGCCGGCGGCGGGTAACCGTGGCCGATGGCCATCGCCTCGCCG
>JBBSQG010000429.1:0-3003 GCA_038258125.1 Solirubrobacterales bacterium | reverse complement strand
GCCGAGGCACTCGCCATCGCAGCCAGCCGCGCCGGGTCGCCCAGCAGCGCGCCGACCTCGTTGCCCAGGCGTGCCGCGCTCAGCTCGCCGTCGGGCACGACGACCGCCGCCCCGGCGTCGGCCATCCAGCGTGCATTCGCCGTCTGGTGATCGGCGCTGGCGTGCGGGTAGGGCACGAGGATCGCCGGCTTGCCCGCCGCGGCGATCTCGAAGATCGAGCCGCCGGCGCGCGCGACGCACAGGTCGCAGGCCGCGAGCGCCTCACCGAAGCCGTCGATGTACGGGCGCAGGTCGTAATGCGGGCCCTTCACGCGCGGCGCGAGGTCGGCGTGGTCGCGCGTGCCGGCCGCGTGCAGCACCCGAAACGGCGCCACGGCGAACGCCTCGACCGCGGCCTCGTTGATCGTCCGCGCCCCGAGCGATCCGCCGAAGACGAGCACGCAGCGCTCTCCGTCGGCGAGGTCAAAGCGCGCTCGGGCGGCCGCGACGTCGGTCGCCGGCGGCGGGACCGGCCGCCCGGTGACGCAGTAGCGCGCGCCGTCGCGTCCCGCGATCGGGAAGGCGAGGCAGACCCGTCGCGCACGCGGCGCGAGCAGCCGGTTCGTGATCCCGAGGTGGCTGTCGGCCTCGGTCAGGACGAGCGGGATGCCGCCCGCCAGCGCGGCGAGCCCGACCGGTCCGGCGACGTAGCCGCCGCCGCCGAGCACCACCGCGGGCCGCAGCTCGGCGAGGATCCGCCGCGCCGCGACGACCGCCGCGCCGGCCCGCAGCAACGCGCGGGCGGCGCGGAGCGGGTTCGTCCGGCTCAAGCCCTCGACTCCGATCGTGTGCAGCGCGTAGCCGGCGGCGGGGACGAGCTCGGCCTCCGCGCGCTCGCCGCCGACGAAGCTGACCTCAGCTCCCGCGGCCGTCAGCCGCTCGGCGACCGCCAGCGCCGGCACGACGTGCCCGGCCGTCCCGCCCGCCGCGATCAGCACTCTCGACACCGCGTGATCCTCGCGCATCGCCAGGATGTTCGGCCGGCTGGGGTGGCACGCCCGTGAGATGGCTCGTGCTGCGGGCGGCGATGTTCAGCAGCAGCCCCATCGTGGCGAGCATGATCAGCAGCGAGCTCGATCCCGACGAGATGAACGGCAGCGGGACGCCGGTCAGCGGCGCCAGGCCGAGCACCGCGAAGACGTTCAGCAGCGCCTGGCAGAGGATCAGCGCGGTCAGCCCGGCGGCGAGCAGCTGCGCGTAGCGCGTCGCCGCGGACTTGGCGGTCCGCAGCCCGGCGTAGCCGATCAGCCCGTAGAGGAACAGCAGCCCGCAGATGCCGGCCAGGCCGAGCTCCTCGCCGATGATCGCAAGGATGAAGTCCGTGTGCGCCTCGGGGACATAGAAGACCTTCTGCACCGACTCGCCCAGGCCGACCCCGAAGACGCCGCCCGAGCCGAGCGCGATCTGCCCCTGGACGGACTGAAAGCCGATCGCGGACTGAGCGTGCGCCCACGGATCGATGAACCCGGTCAGGCGCGCGGCGCGGTAGGGCTCGACGAGGATGAACACCAGCACGAGCGTCGCGGCGACGCCCGCGATCTTGCCGAGCAGCCGCAGCGGGACGCCGGCGGCGAGGAGCAGCATGCCCATCGTGAACGCGATGACGAGCGCGGTGCCGAGGTCCGGCTGGGAGGCGATCAGCGCGACTGCGGCGCCGACGACGAGCAGCAGCGGCCCGGTGACCCCCTTCAGCGTTCGCAGGCGCGACGGCGTCGTGGCGAGCAGGCCCGCCGCGTACAGCACGAGCGCGATCTTCATCAGCTCCGAGGGCTGGAACTGCAACGGCCCGGCATCGATCCAGCGGCGCCCGCCGTTGACGATGACGCCGATGCCGGGGATCTTCACGGCGACCAGCAGCAGGAACGCGAGCACGAGCAGCGCTGGGGTGAAGCGCGGCGCGTGGTCGAGGCCGCCGCGGGCCAGCAGCGCCATCACGACGAGGCCGACGGCGCCGAAGGCGAGGTACTTGACGAGGTAGATCGTGCCGTCGCCCTGGCCCTCCAGCAGCGAGCGTGCCGACGAGGCGCTGTAGACCATCACCGCCCCGGCCGCCAGCAGGCACAGCGTCGCCGTGAAGAGGATGTTGTATTCGACCGGCTTGGCCTTGCGGCGCGATCTGGGTTGCGGCGCAGCAGGTGAGCGGATCGGCCGGGCGGCGGAGGCCATCCGAAGTGCCTTCGACGCGTGACCCGTGAGTCCTCGCCAAACGGCGCCCGGGCGTTGCCGCCGGCGACGTGCGGGGGTGTGTCGAATACTTCGCGTCAGGCGCGAAGACTTCGACACCCCCTCGCGTTCGTCGTCGTCGTGCCCGTCCGCATGCGCTCCGCCGCCGGACGGTGCGCCTGGGCGTCCCCTGCTGCCCGGCCGCGCTCAAGCTTGGTGCGCCGGCGCCCGACAGGTCTCGGGAGTACTCCCGATCCGCCGCTCCGGAGGTCTGCCGTGCGCCATACCGCCCTGCTCGCCACCGTGATGTGCGCGCTCATCAC
This sequence comes from Solirubrobacterales bacterium, assembly GCA_038258125.1. Taxonomy (GTDB): domain Bacteria; phylum Actinomycetota; class Thermoleophilia; order Solirubrobacterales; family Solirubrobacteraceae; genus CADCVQ01. The sequence continues at coordinate 478 of JBBSQG010000429.1, read as the reverse complement.
CGCCTTGCCCTCATCGGCGTCGGCCGCCGATCGCGACTGCGCGGACTTCTCCAGCCAAGCCTCGGCCCAGGCGTGGTTGCAGGCGGATCCCCGCGATCCGGACCGCCTCGACGGCGACCACGACGGCATCGCCTGCGAAACCCTGCCCTGCCCGTGCGTTGGCGCGGCGGCGATCCCCCGGCCGGTAACGCCGCCCCCTCCCCCACCGCCGGCCCCGGCCCCGGCCACGAGGGTCCTCAACGTCGAGGCCCGCGTCATCTCCGTGATCGACGGTGACACGCTGAAGGTCAAGTTCGCCAACGGCGTGCGCAGGACCGTGCGCCTGATCGGGATCGACAGTCCGGAGACCAAGCGGCCAGGCACGCCCGTGCAGTGCGGCGGCCGCGCCGCGACCGCGCGGATGAAGCGGCTCGCGTTGCGCAACGGCAAGGGCCGCCGTGTGCGGCTCACGACCGACCCCACCCAGCAGCTCGCCGAT
>JBBSQG010000428.1:0-3023 GCA_038258125.1 Solirubrobacterales bacterium | reverse complement strand
CGAAGCCCGCGAGCCGCCGCGTCGTGCGGCTGTGCGCGCGCCGGCGCAGCCCCCGCATCGGCCGCCCGGTGCCCGCCCCGTGGCCGTCCGGCGGCCGGCGGCCGGCCGCCGCGTCGCTCCAATCGTGGCCGAGTCGTTCCCCCGCCTTGGCGATCGTCGTCCGGCGCAACAGCTCGAGCGCCGGGACGAGCGCCCAGGCGCGGTAGGAGGCGCCCGCCTCGGCCATCGCCTCGCTGCCCAGCGAGCAGACCTCGCAGTCGGCGAGATGCCAGCGCAGCCAGGTCAGGCGCGCGTCACCTTCGAGCAGCTGGTGGTCATCGCGCAGGGCGATCAGCGGCAGCGTGCGCTCGCTGTGCTCACAGCCGCGGAGGACCGAGCTCAGCGCCGTGCGCCTCAGCGCGTCGCGCAGGCCGATCCGCGCCCGTGAGATGAGCTGCGCGACCGAGTTGCGGTTCATGCTCATCCGCTCGGCGATCTCGTCGTAGGACAGCTCCTCGAGCTCGCGCAGCGCGAGCGCCTCGCGCTGGCGGGCCGGCAGCGTCGCGTTCGCGGCCCGGATCTCCTCCTGCTGGGCGGCGAGCAGCACGTTGCGGTCCGGGTCCTCTTCGGGCGGCGCGGCGCCGGCCGCACCGACCGGCGCGGCGTTCTCGGGCACGTCGGCGGCCGGCTCGGCGCGGCGGGCCTTGGCGATGACGTCGTAGCTTGCGTGCCGGACCGCGGTGAGCAGGTAGGCGCCGAACTCCAGCTCGCGGTCGGCGAGCGCGGGGAGCCGCGTCATGACCTTCAGGAACGCCTCCTGGGTCGCGTCGGCAGCGTCCTCGCGCGAACCGGTGATGCGGTAGGCGAGGTTGAACGCGCGCCGCTCGTGGCGGTCATACAGCTCGGCGAAGGCCGTGCCGTCGCCTGCCATCGCGGCGCGAACCAGCGCCGGGTCGCCACCCGCGCCTGCGGTGGGTGAACCTGGGCTATGGGCCGCCGTCAAGGACCCCACCTCCCAAACCGTAGCGCGCCGTGGCGCACTCGGCCCAAAGAGGGGGGAGGTGAGGGCGATCGACGATCGTGCTGCTCGGGGATCACTGCGCACGATCGTCTACGGCTGCCCGGCGAGCACGGTGTCGCCGATCTGCTTCGCCAGCTTCTGCGCGCTGAGCCCGCCCTTCCAGCGGTTGGACAGCACCGCCACGGAGATGCCGGCCTCGGGGTAGACGCGCAGGTAGGACTTCGCGCCGGGCTGCCCGCCGGACTTGCCGACGGCGCGGCCGTCGTTCGGCGCGGCCGGATCTGTGTCGTCCTGCCAGCCGTAGCCGAAGTAGCCGCCGATCGGCGTCCACAGGCGCGTGGTCTGCGCGGGGGTGAGCAGCGTCCCGTCGAGGATCATGTCGGCGAAGCGGACGAGGTCGGGGGCCGTCGAGACGAGCCCGCCGCCGAGCGTCTTGTTCGACGTGTCGTCGCCGTCGTACTCGCTGTTGTCGGTGTTGTAGAGCTGCACCCGATCGGCGAGCGAGCCGGCGAGCGTCTCGGGCCGCAGGGTCGTCAGGCCCAACGGCGTCGTGAGCTCGTCTCGCACGATCCGGTCGACCGGCTTGCCCTCGAGCTTCTCGAGCACCGCGCCGAGGACGGTGTAGGCGTGCGTGCTGTACTTCCGCGCCCCAGGCGTGCAGGCGAGGTCGGCGTCCATGAATGCCGTCACGGCGTCCTGGGCGGTGTCGTAGTGGGTGTTGTTCTCGGTGACCATCGGCGCCGGGTAGCTCGCCAGGCAGCTGCGATTGGCAACGGTCTGCTCGACGCTGTAGTCGTGCTTGGCCGGCATCCACGGCAGGTGCGTGCGGACCATGTCGGCCATGCTCAGGCCGGGATGCTTGGCCTCCATGCGCAGCGCGAGCACGCCGGCGACGGCCTTGCTGACCGACGCGATCCGGTTGACCGAGCCGCTGTGCATCCAGATCCCGGCGTCCGTGTCCTGGTCGCCGAAGCCGCGCCGGTAGACGATCTTGCCGTCCTGTGAGACGGCGACGCTGATGCCGGGGACGTCGTACTTGTCGAGGTCGGACTTGATGTCGCCGTCGACCGTCGCGCGCTGCGGCCAGTCGGGGCGGTCGGAGCTCTGGCGCCAGACGCCGGCGTAGCGCGCGCCCGCGGCGGTGTCGTACTTCTCATAGCCGTCGAGCCGGTAGCCCTCGTCGCGCAGGCGGTTCCAGCGGTTGCGAAATCCGGTCGCTGTCATCTGGCGGTAGGCGGCCCAGCCGCGCTTGGCGCGGTTCTCGACCCAGATGCCGGCGTAGCGCTGGGCGGCGCCGACGCGGTAGGACTCGACGAGGATGCTGCGCAGCCCCTGATTGCGGTGCGCGTTGAAGGCCGACGCGTACTGCGACGAGGTCAGGTCGCGGCGCAGCTTCCAGCTCAGGCCCTCGCTGTTCTTGACCCAGACGGCGCCGTAGCGGCGGCCGGCGGGCGTGTTGATGACGTCGAGGTCGATCGGCATCAGGCCGGCGGTGCGGTGCTGCGCGAAGCGCGCGGCGTGCGCGCTTGCGGTGAGCCCGCGGTAGGAGGCCCAGGCCAGGTGCTCGCGGTTCTCGACCCAGACGTCGGCGTAGCGCAGCGTGCCGCCCGGACCGGGATAGACCTCCTGGTCGTGCAGCCGGAAGCCCTGCGCGCGCAGCTGCACCCAGCGCGCGTGGAACTGCGCGCCCGTCATGTCGCGCCGGCTGCGCCACGCGCGCTCGTCGGTGTTCGCGTGCCAGACCGCGCCGACGCGGTAGGAGCCGTCGATGACGTCGACGTCGAGGTCGACGATCATCTGGCTGCTCTTGAGCTTGGCGTTGTGGGAGGCGTGCCCGGCGCTCGTGGCGTCGCGATAGGAAGCCCAGGCCGTCTCGGCGGGATCGAAGCGGGCGCTGGGCAACAGCGGTGGGGGGCCGGGCGGCGCGCCGCGCGGGGGGGGGGGGGGGGGGGGGGGGGGGGGCGCGGCCGGGGGGGGGGGGGGGGGGGGGGGGGGGGGGGGGGGGGGGGGGGGGGGGGGGGGG
>JBBSQG010000427.1:0-3029 GCA_038258125.1 Solirubrobacterales bacterium | reverse complement strand
TACGACGCCAAGCGGGCGCGGGGGTAGAGGATGGACCTGGGGCTGACCGGCAAGGCCTGCATCGTCACGGGTGCCTCGCGCGGCATCGGGCTGGCGACCGCCCGGATGCTGCACGCCGAGGGCGCGCACGTGCTGTCGGTCGCGCGCTCTGGCGACGACACCTTCCACGCCGACGTGACCAAGCCCGAGGACGCGGCCGGGATCGTCGCCGGCTGCGTCGAGCGCTTCGGCACCGTCGACGTGCTCGTCAACAACGCCGGCACGAGCTTCGTGCGCTCGCTGGAGGAGCTGAGCGACGCCGACTGGCAGTCGCAGTGGGAGCTGCACGTCATGGGACCGATGCGGCTCATGCGCGAGGCCGCGCCGCTGATGGCCGCGCGCGGAGGCGGGCGGATCGTCAACGTCTGCTCGTCTGCGGGCAAGCGCCCGTCGCTGACGAACCCCGCCTACGCGGTCACGAAGGCGGCCCAGCTGTCGCTCTCGCGCATCTTCGCCGACCGCTACGCCTCCGATGGTGTGCTCGTCAACGCCGTCGCTCCCGGCGCGGTGTCCTCGCCGCTGTGGACCGACGAGGGGGGCCTCGCCGACCAGGCCGCGGACGCGCGCGGCATCTCCCGCCAGGCGGCGCTCGACGCGCAGGCAGCGAAGATCCCGCTCGGCCGCTTCGCCTCGCCGGAGGAGATCGCCGCGGTGATCGTGTTCCTGTGCTCCAAACGCGCCTCGACGGTGACCGGGGCGGCCTGGTCGGCGGATGGCGGCACGTTCGCGAGCATCATCTGAGTCTGAGGGCGCCGGCGGCCGCCTGCTAGAACTTCGCGACTCGATGGCCGTCAACACCGCCGCAATCGGCAAGACCCTGCCCGCCATGACCTATGCGGTCGGGCGCGAGAAGATCCGCGAGTTCGCCGAAGCGGTGGGGGAGACCGACCCGCTCTACCACGATGTCGATGCCGCCTGTGCCGCGGGCTATGCCGATGTCGTCGCGCCGCCGATGTTCTGCGTCGTCTACACGCTGCGCTCGGTCTGGCCGGCGCTGTTTGACGAGGAGATCGGGATCGACTTCGCGCGCATGGTCCACGGCGGCCAGGAGTTCCGCTGGGGCGAGCTCGTCGTCGCCGGCGACGAGATCACGACGATCGCGCGCCTGAGCGATGTCAGCGAGCGTCGCGGCAACGGCTTCTACATCTTCGAGACCGTGTCCGAGAACCAGCGCGGTGAGGCGGTCTGCACCGGGCTGTTCACGAACATCGTGCGGGCGGCGGCATGACGGCGCTGCAGCCGGGCGACGAGCTGGCCGGTCTGACGGTCACGCCGGACCGCTATCTCACCGTGCGCTACGCCGGCGCCTCGGGCGACTTCAACCCGATCCACATCGACGAGGAGTTCGCGCGCCAGGTCGGCCTGCCCGGCCGGATCCTGCATGGCCTGTACACGATGGCCCAGGTTGCGCGCGCCCAGACCGAGGCCGGCGGCGGCCCGCAGTCGCTCAAGCGCCTGACCGTGCAGTTTCGCGGGATGGGGGTGCCCGAGGTGGAACTCGCGGTCACGGGCAACGTGACCGCGGTGCGCGACGACGGCACGGTCGTGACCGAGTCCAGCTGCGAGCAGGACGGCAAGCGGATCATCCGCAACGCCGAGGCCGAGCTACAGCTCGGCGAATCCTAGCGCCGCCCGGATCCGCGCCAGCGTCTGGCGTGGCTGCTCGACGATCTGGCGCCAGGTGACGCGCAGGACGCGATAGCCGCGGGCCTCCAGCCGCGCCTGTCGCTGGGCATCGTGCTCCCGCGTGAGCCGGTCGCCGTGCCAGGCGGCGAGAAGTGCGCGCAGCGCTCGCGTGCCGCGATGGCGTGGCGAGCGGGCGAGGACCTTGGCGAGGCGCGCGATGCTCAGCCTGCCCTCGGCGAGGGCCTGGCGCACCATCCGACGGAGGGCATTGGGCGCCAGCTCGGCCGCGAGGTCGAGCACCGTGCGCTCGCGGCTCGTGACGAGGATGCCGTCGCGCCGCCAGACGTCGTACTCGTGCAGCGACGCCGAGCGGTGGGAGCGGATGCCGGACACCGCGCGGCCTGCCCCGTGTGGCGTGATGACATCTGGCCATCGGTCCTCCCAGCGGAGCATTCCGTGCCATGCCGCGGCGGCGTAGTGGCTCAGGACCGCGTTCTCGCCGCACGCAAGGACGGCCGCTGACAGCGTTCCCTTGAGCGTGAGCACGCCGGTTCCGACGGCGTACACGCCCTGGTGGACCCGGTGCAGCTGCCCTCGGCGGACCCGCACGGCGATCGCGTTTGCCCCGAGCCCGCAGGCGGCGAGCTGCCGTGTCGTGATGACGTCGCTCTGTTCGGCCGCACGCAGTGCCAAGCGCACATCCGCTCGTGTGGCAGATTTGTGTGTCTCACGGGGAGAAATCTGCACCATGGGCACATCGTGCCGACGATCGTGTGCCAGAACAGCACGCGAATGCCACAGATCAGCGCAGAAACACGAACGGCCCGCACGGGGCGGGCCGTTCGCTCACGTCAGCAGCGTCGGATCAGCTGACGCCGAGCTTCTCCGCCGCGCGTCGCGTGCCCTCGACGCGGTTGGCGATCTTCTGGAACGCGATCTCGCGCGCGTAGTCCGGCGAGCCGTGGTTGGGCTTCTCGTCGATCGAGAACGGCGAGAATCCGCAGTCGTCGGTCGTGCCGAGGCGCTCCTTGGGGATGAACTCCGCGGCCCGAACGATGTTGTCGCAGATCTCCTGCGCGCTCTCCGGACGCGGGCTGAGCGGGTTCGTGACGCCGATGTAGCACATCTGATCGTCGCGGCTGTTCTCGCCGACGGACTGCCAGACGGGCTCCTTGTCGCGCTCGGAGGAGAGCTGGATGAGGAAGTAGCCGGCGTTGATCTTGAACATCTCCGGCAGCAGGTTGTTGTACGGCACGTCGGCCGAGTGGACCGAGTCACGGTCGCCGCCGGGGCACGTGTGGATGCCGATCTTCTTGCGCTCCTCGTCGGAGAAGTTCGCCAGCACGCGGTTGTTGAGGTCGATG
>JBBSQG010000426.1:0-3032 GCA_038258125.1 Solirubrobacterales bacterium | reverse complement strand
TCGCCGTGCTCGGCCTGCCGGAGGGCTGGAGCATCGTGTCGCCGCCGACGGCGTTCCTCGTGCCGCTCGGCTCCGGCCGCGGCGAGAGCGACGCGACGGTGCGGATCGACATCAGCCCGCCGCGCCACTACCGCTCGACGGCGGGGATCTGGACCTTCGAGCTGGTCGCCATGTCGCGCACGACGGCGACCGTGGCGGCGCGCGCGATCACGCAGTTCGAGGTCAAGCCGTTTCCCTCCTGGTCGGTCGAGGTCGTCCCGGTCGTCAACAGCGGGCGGCTGAAGGCGCGCTACCGGACGGCGGTGCGCAACGACGGCAACGCCGAGCAGACGCTATGGCTGCAGGCGCTCGACGACAGCGGCAAGCTGCGCACGAGGTTCAGGGCCGGCTCGCTGACGATGCAGCCGGGCAGCGTCGGCGTCGACGTGCTGACGCTGCGCCCGCGGCTGCCGCTGCCGATCGGCCGCACGAAGGAGCATCGCGTCGGCGTCGATGCGGTCGACACGCCGCCGGAGACCGACGAGGACGCGCTCAGCGCGAAGGACAAGCTCGCCGCGGCGGGCAAGGAGAAGGGCAAGCAGCAGGCCGCCCAGCTCGCCCGTGGCGTCAAGCTCGGCCCCGGTGGCGTGACGGTCGCCAAGCCGCGCGTGCCCAACCCGGCGATGCTCGTCCGCACGAAGCTGCAGGCGCTCAAGCGGCTGTTCAAGCCGGACATGGCGATGCTGCAGCGGCTGCGCGGCGCGGGCGACACGCCGGGCCCGCTGACCGCGCGCCAAGTCGTCTTTCGCCAGAAGCCGATTGTCCCGCTGTGGTTCCTCGGCCTCCTCCTGCTGCTCGCGCTCATCGGCGTGGCGATCTACCTGCTGCTGCCCAAGACGGTCAAGGTGCCCCAGCTGGTCGGCGCCAAGGACACCTTCACGGTCGAGAAGCGACTGCGCGACGCCGACCTCGTGCTCAGCCAGCCGGTCGGCAAGCGGCTTGACAGCGCGCCGGCGGGCAGCATCGTCGAGCAGTCACCGGTCGCCGGCGTCAAGCTCGAGAAGGGCTCGTCGGTGAGTGTGATCGCGGCGACGGACGACGCGATGGCCAAGGTCCCGCGCCTGAAGGGCCTGACCCGGGTGCAGGCCGACAAGCGCCTGCGCTCGTTCGGGCTGGAGCTGGGGGAGTCCAAGCCCGACGACGCGGCCGACAACTTCGTCGTGCGCAGCCAGATCCCGGCCGAGGATCTGCGCGTCGATCTCGGCACGTCGGTGCGGGTGTTCCTCGAGAAGCCCAAGAAGAAGGCGAAGAAGAGATCCTCGGACAAGGGCGGGGCCGCGGCTGGCGCGGGCGGGCCCGGCGGGGCCGACGGGGCCGGTGGCGCGGCGAGCGTCAAGGTGCCGGCCTTCAAGGGCAAGAAGCTCGCCGCCTACACGAAGCTGCTCACCGACCTCGGGCTCAAGGCGACGATCAGCCGTGCGCTCAGCAAGCTGCCCGAGAACACCGTGTTGCGCGTGGAGCCCGCGGTCGGCAAGACGACCAAGCGCGGCTCGGCGGTGAAGGTGATCGCCTCCGGCGGGCCGCCCACGCTGGCCTTGCAGATCGGCAGCAAGGTGCGCTCGTTCGACGTCTCCGGGGTCGTGCCCAAGCGCCTGGGTCTGTATCCGATCGGCGGCGGCGGCGCGGCGAGCGAGCTCGACTACGCCCCGGATGGGCAGTCGGTCGTCTACCGCTCGGGCAAGAAGATCGTCCTGTCCGGGACGGCGAGCACCGACAAGCCGCACTCGCTGTACGCCGGTCCCGACACGCTCGAGCATCCCGCGTTCGCGGGCAACGGCGCGACCGTGGCGGTGATCCGCCGCCTGGAGGGCGACGGCGACATCTGCTTCGGCACGATCGGGCCGGACCCGTTCGACCCACTCTGCCTGCCCGACGACCGCTGGAATCTCGACGGCCGGATCTCCTGGCGGCCCGACGGGCGCGCCCTGCTCGTGGCGGGACGTCTCGCGAGCAACCCGGCGATCTTCGGCCTGCGCATGTACGAGACCGAGCGAGCGTTCACGACCGCGCCCGAGCTGTGGCGCGGGAGGACGGTGACGAACGTCAAGACCGCCGGCAAGGGCGTGCTGACGGCGCAGTACTCGTCCGACGGCTCGCAGGTTGCGGCGGTCTCCAACCTGAAGTCCGCGGGCTTTGAGGTGTTCATCGGCGCGGCAAACGATCTTGAGCTCGAGGACGCGAAATCCAGTGAGGTGGCGGGGTGTGATGTGGCTTGGAGCCCGGATGACAAGGAGATCGCTGTCGTGCAGTCCGGCGCGGCGTGCAGCGCTGCGATCGGCACGGTGCGCCATTTCCCGGCCGACAAGCCGACGGAGATCGAGCGCGTCGTCGGATCCGGCAGTGCGCCGGTGTACCGGGGGGTGAAGTAGCCGTGACCGGCTTCGGCGGTCCGCTGCAGCGCAGCGGCGGCGGGATCATGCAGGGTGGCCGCGTCCATCCCGACGTGACCGCCCAGATCAACTCGGCCCGCGGCGGCGGGATGCCGCTCGCGCCCGCGCTGCGTGAGCAGATGGGGGGCGCGCTGGGCGACGGCTTCGCTGACGTGCGCGTCCACCACGACGGCCTCGCCGATGCGCTCGCGCGGTCGGTTCAGGCGCGTGCGTTCACCACGGGCGCAGACATCTTCTTCGCCCAGGGCGAGTACCGGCCCAACGCCTCCTCCGGGCGCGAGCTGCTGGCGCATGAGCTGACGCACGTCGTGCAGCAGCGCGGCGCCCCGACGACGGGAGAGATGCGTGTCTCTGACCCGGGCGACGCGCTCGAGCGGGAGGCCGAGCGCACCGCGCGGGGCGTTTAGGCGCGATCGGGCGGGGCCGAGGGACCCCGACGAGCATCCGCCGCGACGCTCGCTCGCTGGGCTATCGGTGCAGATTTCTGTGCCTCGCAGGCTGTCGCAAAACTCTGCTCGGGCGGGGGCTGTTCGGGGCGGTATGGCGACGGCTGGGGGCGGGCGGGGTCGGGTGGCCGTTTTGGGGTGGTCGCGACCCTGGGCT
>JBBSQG010000425.1:0-3061 GCA_038258125.1 Solirubrobacterales bacterium | reverse complement strand
GCGGCGGCCGCCCCCGGCGCGGCCCCCGGGCCGCTGCCGGGGCCGGCGGTTTGGGGGGCGCGGCGCCGCGGCGCGCGGACGATCCGCTCGCCCGTCCCCCTCCCCGCCCGGTGCCGCGTGTCGCCATCAGCGCCCCCCGAAGCGCCGGCGGCGGGCGCTGTATTCGATCATCGCCGTCTCGAAGTCACGGCGGTCGAAGTCCGGCCACAGCTGGTCGGTGAAGACGAGCTCGGAGTAGGCCGACTGCCACATGAGGTAGTTGCTCAACCGCTTCTCGCCGCTCGTGCGGATGATGAGATCGGGGTCGTGCAGCTCGGGCGCGTAGAGCAGCGCCCGGAAGTCGTCCTCGTCCCCGCCGTCGAAGTGCCTTGCCGCATCGATGATCTCCGCCCGGCCCCCATAGTTGAACGCGACGCAGAGCGTGATCTTGTCGTTGGCGTCGGTCAGGTCCTCCGCCCACTCGATCTGCTTGACGAGGTTGGCGTCGATGCCCTCGCGGCGGCCGATGAAGCGCATCCGCACACCGCTGTCGTGCAGCTCGGGCGTCTCGGCGACGATCCGCTCGGCGAACATCCTCATGAGGCCGGAGACCTCGTCCGGCGGGCGCGCCCAGTTCTCGGTCGAAAAGGAGTGGACGGTCAGCTCGAGCACACCGAGGTCGCCGGCGTCGCGCAGGCGGGCCTTGAGGTTGTCCGCGCCCGCACGGTGGCCCTCGATCGTCGGCAGCCCGCGCTGCTTGGCCCAACGGCCGTTGCCATCCGTGATGATCGCGACGTAGCGCGCCGCCTCGCCGCGCTCCATCACGGCTGCATCAGACCTCGAGGATCTCTTCCTCTTTGCCCTTCAGCAGCGTGTCCAGCTCGGTGATCTTGTCGTTGGTGAGCTTCGTCAGGCTCGTCTCGGCGCGGTGCTCCTCGTCGGCGCCGACATCACCGCCCTCCTTGAGCTCGCGCAGGTCGTGCATGACGTCGCGGCGCACGTTGCGGATCGCGATCCGGCCCTCCTCGGCGATGTGGCGGACCATCTTCACGAACTCCCGCCGGCGCTCCTCGGTCAGCTGCGGGATGACGAGCCGGATGATGTTGCCGTCGTTGCTCGGCGTGAGCCCGAGGTTGGCCTCGGTGATGCCGCGCTCGATCGCCTTCAGCGAGGACTTGTCGTAGGGCTGCACGGTCAGCAGCTGGGCCTCGGCGGCGTTGATCGTCGCCAGCTGCTTGAGCGGTGTCAGCGTCCCGTAGTAGTCGACGTGCACGCGGTCGAGCAGCGCCGGGCTGGCCCGCCCGGTGCGTACCGAGGCGAACTCGTGGTTCGTCGCGTCGACGGACTTGCCCATCCGCTCGCCGGCGTCTTGGAGCAACTCGTCGATCAGCTCACTCATCGTGCGTCACCACCACCGTTCCCACCTGTTCGCCGGACACTATCCGCTCGATGTTGCGCTCGTCGTTCATGTTGAAGACGTACAGCGGCATATGGTTCTCGGCGCAGAGCGTGAGCGCCGTGTAGTCCATCACCCGCAGCCCGCGACGCAGCGCGTCCATGTGGCTGATCTCACGGATCAGCGTCGCGTCGGCGTCGATCCGCGGGTCGCCGGTCAGCACGCCCTCGACACCGTTCTTGGCCATCAGGATCGCCTCGGCGTGGATCTCGACGGCGCGCAGGGCGGCGGCGGTGTCGGTCGTGAAGAACGGGTTGCCGGTGCCGGCGGCGAAGATCACGATCCGCCCCTTCTCGAGATGGCGCATGGCTCGCCGGCGGATGTACGGCTCGGCGACCTCGGAGATCGTGATCGCCGACTGCACGCGTACGTCCGAGCCCTCCTTCTCGAGCGCATCCTGCATCGTCAGCGCGTTGAGGACGGTCGCCATCATGCCCATGTAGTCGGCGGTCGCACGATCCATCCCCGCCGCGGCGCCCTTCAGGCCGCGGTAGATGTTGCCCGCGCCGACGACGATCGCGATCTCGACGCCGGCGCGCTGCACGCCGGCGATCTGCGCGGCGATCGTGCGGACCCGCTCGGGATCTGTCCCGTACTCCAGATCGCCCATGAGCGCCTCGCCGGACAGCTTGAGCAGGACCCGCTTGAACGCGGGCTCAAAGCCCGGATCGACCGAGCCTGGGGGCGAATCCCCGTCGCCGATCACGGACGCGAGCCTACTCGCCGACGGCGAAGCGGGTGAAACGCCGGATGACGACGTTCTCCCCCGTCTTCGCCGATAGGTCCGCGCGCAGCTCCTCGATCGTCTTGCCGTCGAACTTGTCGCCGTTGACGTGGGGCTGCTTGAGCAGGACGGTCTCCTCCATCCACTTGCGCAGCTTGCCCTCGGCGATCTTCGCGCGGACGTTCTCGGGCTTGTCGGCGGCCTGCTGCTCGAAGACGCGCAGCTCCGCCTGCTTGGCCGCCTCATCGATCTCGTCCTCGTTGACGTACAGCGTCTGCGGCGACGCCGCGACGTGCATCGCGACGTCGCGGGCGAAGGCGACGAACTCCTCGTTGCGGGCGACGAAGTCGGTGTTGCAGTCGACCTCGACGAGCACGCCGACCTTGCCGTTGGCGTGGATGTAGGACTGCACGGTGCCCTCGGTCGCGTCGCGGCCGGCGAGCTTGCCGATCTTGTTGCCCAGCTGGACGCGCAGCAGCTCGACGGCCGCGTCGATGTCGCCATCGGTCTCCACCAGGGCGCGCTTGCAATCCATCATGCCCGCGCCGGTCTGGTCGCGCAGGGTCTTGACGTCCTTGGCGCTGATCTTGCTCACGGTGCGGCTTCCTCGGTCTCGGGTGCGGGAGTGGCCTCGGCGGCGGGCGCCGTCTCGGCGGGGGCCTCGGCGGCCGGTGCCTCCGCAGCCGGTGCCTCCGCAGCCGGTGCCTCCGCAGCCGGTGCCTCCGCAGCCGGTGCCTCGGCCGGCTTCTTCTTGCGGGTGCGACGCGCCGGCTTGGCGGGTGCCGCCTCCGCGGCGGGCGCAGCGGCGGCCGGCGGCGGCTCCTCCGTCTTCGGCGCGGCAGCGGGCGCGGGCGCGGGCGCGGCCGCAGCGGGTTCGGGCGCCGCGGCGGGCGGGGCAGTGG
>JBBSQG010000424.1:0-3061 GCA_038258125.1 Solirubrobacterales bacterium | reverse complement strand
TCGGCTACGGGCTGATCGGCTGCGTTAGCGCGTCGATCGCGCGCGCGGTGCTCGGTCGCTCGCTGACGGAGGTGTGGAAGCTCGCGCTGATCGGCGCGGCGGTCGGGCTCACGCTGCGACTCGTGTCCTTCGGCGCGCACAACCTCGTCGTGCGCGCCCACGCAGCGATCGCGCTGCGCATACTCGCGATCGCGTGGGCCGCGATCCTGCTCGCCGGCCTCGCAATCGATCTGCCCGGCGGTGGCTGGCTGGGGCTGCGGCCGGCGCTCGAGCCGCTGCTCGCCGGGGCGCTGGCGCCCTCACAGCTGTCGGTGGCGTGGCTGCTGGCGGCGCTTGCCGCGCTCGTCATCGCGGCGGTCGGGCTTGTCTACGGCACGCGCGGCTATGAGGAGCCCGCGTACGCCGGCGCGCGCCTGATCGCCGACGCGCAGGCGTCGCTACGCCAGGCACGCGACGGGCAGCAGCTGCCCCCGATGCAGCTCGGCGCCAAGCGGCCATCGTTGCCGGGCTGGACGGCGATGTCCGGGGAGCGAGCACTGTTCTTCAGGGCGCTGGCACAGCAACGCAGGACGATGCCCGCCGGCTGGCTGGCGGCCAGCGTCCTCGTCGACCTGGCCGCTCCGCTCGTGCTGCTTGCCGTCGCGCCGCGCTTCATCTGGGCCTGGACGGCGGTCTGTGTAGCGACCACGTTGTGGACTGCCGGCAGCATGCTCGCCGTCGAGCGCGTCCACTACCACCTGCGACTTGCGCCGCTGCGACCGCGCCACGCGCTGCTGTGGCTCGGGGCCCTCACGGCACTACAGCGCTTCGTGAGCATCGAGCTGGCATGGCTGCCCGTCGTGTTCGCACCCGGCATCGGGCTCGGCGCATGGATCATGGGAGTCATGCTCATTCCATGCGCGGTCGCGTTCATCGAGGCCGCCGGAGCGCTCGCCGTCACGACCGCTGACCGCCATCTCGCACGCGGCGCGCTGAAGGCCGCACTCGGCATCGTCGGGCTGCTGGCGGGCGCCGCGGCCTTGGGCACCCCCGCCTGGTTGGGCGGCCCCGCCACGCTCGGCCTCCCGCTCGCCGCCTTGGCGCTGCTGATCGGTGGCGCCTACTGCCTCACACGTGCCGCTGATCGCCTGCCACGCCTGAATCAGTCCGCATGAATACGCCGATGTACGCACGCGCCTACCGCGAACTGGAATCCGACGGCGTCGTAACAACGCACGCACGACACGACACGGCACCCGCTCAAAGGGCGTGCGCGTTGCCTTCCAGCGCCAGCCGCACGACGTGACTGGCCACCAACGTGCTCAGCTGCCGCGATAGCCCGGCGTCGCGAGCACAAGGCGGGAGGTCATGTCGAGGTTGACCTCGCCATACGGGACGACGTGCATCCAGAACAGTGGCGTCAGCCCGCGCCGGTCGGCCGGCGTCAGCAGTTCGGCCCACGAGGGCTCGGCGAGGACGTCTTGGAGCATGAGCGTGTTGACGTACACGAGCGCCGATTGCAGGATGCGTAGGCAGAGCACGAACAGCTCCTGTTCGTCGCGGCGGTTGGACTGCATGTCGCCGCGTTTGCCGTAGGCGAGTTCGCCGTTGGCGCCGTTCCAGGACTCGACGACGTTCAGGCCCTCCTCGATCTCGCGTTGCAGATCGCGTAGGCGCAGGTAGCGCGCGATGAAGATCGTCTTCTGCGCGCGGCCGACCTCGAGCATCGCCTGGTAGGTCGGGTGTGACGCGTTGCGCGTGAAGCGCCGCAGGATCGCTTCCGTCGACGCCGTCTGGGTACGGATCGCCGTGGCGTACTTGATCATCTGGTCGTACTGCTCAGCCACCAGTGGCCAGCGGATCGGCCGTGTCAGCGCCGGGAGGAGCTGCGGGTAGGCGTCGCGGGCACCCGGGTCGGGGAGGTATAGGCGCGCCCTGTTGATGCGCTTGATCCGCGGCAGCAGGTCGAACTCCAGCAGCCGGGTGATCGCAAACCCGATCTCTGATTGGCCGTGCGAATCGGTGTAGTTGGCCTGCACATCCATCACGGTGTCGTGGCGCATCGCGCCCTCGACCATCGCCGCGACCTCCGACGCGCTGCAGCTGATCAGCTGCGAATGCACGGCCATCGAGCCCTTCTCGACATGCCAGTAGATCAGTACCCCGCGGCCGCGATAGCGCGAGTGCCACTCGGTCAGGATGTTCTGATCGAGCGCACGGACATGGGTGGAGTCCGACGCGATCGCCGTCGATCCCGCGCCCCACAGCGCCGCGTCTCGGACGGCGAACGTCGCGTCGGCGATCGCGACGGCGATCGAGCGCGCCGCCTGCACGGTCAGGTAGCGGCGGCGAACGTAGCGCAGGTCATCCTCGCTGTGGCCGTGCCCGCCGGCGGCGACAGCCCGAATGCCGGTGTTCGTCCCGTACGCGTAGATCGCCAGCAGCAACCGCTCGGCAAGGATGTCGGGACGGATGCTCGCGCCTGCTGTCACTGATGTGATGGCGTCCAGGCAGCCGGTTCGCAGGACTGCTTCCTTGAGCATGTCGACGAGCGCGACCGGGCCCCAGCGGTCAAGGACCTCGCGTTTGACGGCGCGTAGGTTGCCGGGTTCGGTCTGCTTCGCAAGCGGCGTCAGCTTGATCGCACCGGAGCGCCGCTCGGCGATCGACAACCATGAAAGCTTCGGGACCGCTTCATTGAGCGCGGCCAGCTCCTCGCGCAACTGGCCGCGCAGCCCGGCCACGAACACGGCCGGATCCAGTGGCTTTCGCAGGCTGCGGTAATGCTCCACGCGGTGCTGCTCGTAGTCGACGGGAAGATCGTCGTCGGGGTTGCGCCAGCGATCGGCGCCGATGACCCAGATCTCCTTGCAGCGCAGAGCCTCACGCAACGCCTGAAACGTCGCGACCTCATAGACCATCCGCACCACGCGACCGCGGCCCCCTATCTGTCAATGTAGCTTGAGCTGTTTCAACATCAGTAAAATTTGTTCAGAACGTGTGCAGAACTGGGGCGGAGAACAGGAGCTCAAGCGAGATGACGCAGATCACGACCGATCACGACGAGGCTGGGGTGCCCGAC
>JBBSQG010000423.1:0-3064 GCA_038258125.1 Solirubrobacterales bacterium | reverse complement strand
GTCGCGCTGCCGCCGGCGTGGCACGCGGCGGTCGACGAGGCTCGGGGCTGGCTCGCCCGCAGCAGCGGGGAGGCGGCCGACGCGCGCCAGCATTTCCACGCCGCCGCGGGCGGCTTCGACGCGTGGGGCCAGCCGCTCGACGCGCAGCGCTGCGCGGCCCTGGCGCGGCGCTAGGGAACGTCTCAGGAACGCCGGTCGGCGACGGTGGCGGCCCGCCATCAACGACCGAGGAGACTCCCATGCGTTCCATCCCCCGCCACGACGTGCCCGTCGCGATCGCCGACGGCGATCTCGAGGTCCGCGTCCTCGACCAGGACGGCATGATGGTCGGCTTTGTGCGGCTGCCCGCCGGCGCCGACCTGCGGCCCGCCACGAAGGGCCTGCCCGACGACCTCTGCCCGTGCCCGCACTGGGGCTACATGCTCAAGGGCTGCGTGCGCATGCACACGGTCGACGGCCACCAGGACTTCGTCGCCGGCGAGGCGTTCTACTGGGCGGCGGGCCACGCCCCGGAGGCGCTGGAGGACAGCGAGTACGTCGACTTCTCGCCGACGCACGAGTTCCAGCGCGTGCTCGACCACATCACCGGGGCGCCCGCCGCCAACGGTTGACGGCGATCCCACGGGCGCGGTGGAGGACTGGCCGCCGCCGTTGGAGGGCGCCTGCGCGGCTCCGCGTCACCATCGGCTCAAGGGCGGCCGCGGGCTCGCCGATGAGGCCCTGACCTGCTTTCCCTCTGGAGGTGACCGGTGCTCCAGCACCGCCGTGCCGTGACGACCGGCTGTGCACTCCTCGTCATGCTGCTCGCTGCGCCGTCCGCCGCGGCTGCGTCGACGGTCGGCGTCGGCCCTGACGAGATCGTCGGCGCCGCGATCACGATCGCCGCGGCGCCGGGCGAGACGAACGACGTCCTGGTCAGCTACGACTACGACACGACCGTCTTCACGATCACCGACGCCGCGGGGGCTACGGCCGAGGCCGGTTGTCAGCAGGTCGCCGTCACGACGGTCGCTTGCATGTCTGGGCCCACGGATGCCACGCACGTCAACCGGATCGTCGCGCATCTCGGTGACGGCGACGACGCGTTCACCGTCGGTGCGACGGGCGTGTTCTACGGCGCGAGCGTCGACGGCGGACCGGGCAGCGACACGATCACCGGTGGCAACCGCCCCGACCTGCTCGTCGGCGGCAGCGGCGACGACATCGTCAGCGGCGGAGGCGAGGCGGATCTGCTGCTCGGCGAGGACGGCGACGACAGCCTACGCGGCGACGCCGGCGACGACGAGCTCGACGGCGGCGAGGGGTCCGACGTCGTCGACGCCGGCAGCGGCGCGGATCTCGTCAACCTCCGCGAGGAGCTCGACGGCCGTAGCGGCACCGCCGATCCGGCGGTGACTTGCGGGGAGGGCGACGATCGCGTCGCGCTCGACATCGCCGACGCCGCGCCGGCGGCCGACTGCGAGCGCGAGGCGCCGCGCTTCGCCGGCGTGCCGATCCTCGTCGCGCCGCCGGCCGTCGTGGGACGCACGGTGTCCCTGGACCGCACGCCGGCGGGCGTCAGCGGATCCCCGGCTCCGGACACCGAAACCGTCTGGTTGTCGTGTGACGACGAGGACTGTGACGTCGTCGCCGACGGTGTCGACCAGTACGCGTTGCAGGTCTCCGACGTCGGGCGCCGTGTCGGCGCCGCCCTGCTCGCCACCAACGGCGACCCCGACGAGCTCGGCTTCTACGCGCAGGCCGTGGAGCTCACCGATCTGACTGCCGTGGTCAGCTTCGCTCCGGCCCCACCCGTCGACTCCCTCGTCCCCATGGCGCCGCTCGCATCGCTGCCGGCTGGCCCGACGCCGCGCGGCGGCGCGCCGACGGCCTCCCAGCTCGCGGCCGCGCGCGCCGCGCTGGCCGAGCGCGCCATGGGTGGCGCGGTGAGCGTCGTGCGCGAAGGCGCCGGACTGACGCTGTACCGGCGGGCGGGCCGCCGCACGGTGACCGTGCGCGGGGCGCGCCGCGCACGCGTCCTCGGCGCCGTCTGCCAGGCGCCCTCCTGCCTGGTGAAGGTGCGTAGCGAGCTGCGGCTGACGACGCGCCGCGCGGGGCGCGAGCGGACGCGCCGCATCGCCCTGCCGGCCATCCGGCGGGCGCTGCGAGCGGGCCAGGCGGATACCTTCGGCGTCGCGCTCAGCGCCGCCCGGCGCCGCGCCGTGCGGCGGGCGCGATCGGCCACGCTGCGCCTCTCCTACGCGACGCAGACCGGCGCGCGCGGCAGCGTGACCTTCGCGCTGCGTGTGCGGTAGGCGTGCTCGTCGCCGCCGCGGGCCGCTGCCAGCAGCGCGGCCGGTGCCCCTGTCGCGCTCGATCAGCCGGGTCGCCAGGACGGCGGTCACGATTGCGATCGGGACGTTGACGAAGAAGATCCAGTGCCAGCTGATCGCCTGCGTCAGGACGCCGCCGACGAGCAAACCGATCGAGCCGCCCGCTGCCGCGACGAAGCCGTAGAGCCCGATCGCCTTCATCTGCTCGCCGGGCTCGGGAACATCGTGACGATCATGCCGAGGATGACCGCGGAGGTCATCGCGCCGCCGATGCCCTGCACGATGCGGGCGACGACGAGCGCCTCCTGGCTCTGCGCCAGGCCGCACGCCAGCGATGCGAGCGTGAACACACCGAGGCCGGTGAGGAAGACGCAGCGGCCGGGGAGGTGATCTGGGCGGTCATCGGGTTCCTCTCGTCGTCGGGTGCAGATGAGGCTGCGCGCCGGCGGAGAACTCATCGTGGCCGCAACGCTCGGTCAGGCGGCGGCCGTCGGATGGCCGGATTCGAACCCGCCCGGCGACGGCGCGGCGGCGGCGCCGGCTATACCTCCCCGATGCATGCACTCGTCGCCGGCGCCACCGGCTTCATCGGCGGGACGCTCGTCCGCCGCCTGCTCGCCGACGACGTGTCCGTTCGCGCGCTCGTGCGCGACCGTTCGCGCACGCGCGGGCTGCCCGTCGACGATGCGTTCCTCCAACTGCACGAGGGCGACGTGCTCACGCCGGACTCGCTGACCGGAGCCGGCGCCGGG
>JBBSQG010000422.1:0-3122 GCA_038258125.1 Solirubrobacterales bacterium | reverse complement strand
GGGTCGTTTGTGCTGCTCGCCCCCCTGCGCGGGCCCCCCCTCCCGCCCAGACCCAGAGACCCCGCGCGCTCCCGCAGCCCCCCCCCGCGCGCGCGCGCGCGCCCCCCCCCGCCCCCCCGCCCCCGCGGGCCCCGCCCCCCGCCGCGGGCCGCCGCCGGCACCCCGGGCCCACGGGCCCACGGGCACCGCATGCGCTTGTGCAATACTTGCGTGCATGCAAGCATCTACCTCGCGCGCGCCGCTCGCCGCTGACACCATCTCCCCCGCCGAGCTCGCCGAGCAGCTGCTCGCGCTCTGGCGGGCCGTGCTGACGCCGCGCGGCGTCAGCCCGTACGCGATCTTCGAGCAGCTCGACCTCACGCTCACGCAGGTCAAGGCGCTCAGCGCGCTGGCGCCCGATGCCGAGCTGACCGTCAAGGAGCTCGCCGAGCAGCTCGGCCTCAGCCTGCCGGGCGCCAGCCGGGCCGTCGACGGGCTCGTCGAGCGCGGGCTGCTCGACCGCCGCGAGGCCACCACCGATCGCCGCATGAAGCGCCTGACCTGCACCACCGACGGGCGCGACGCGCTGCGCCGCCTGGACGAGGCACGGCTCGCCGGCCTGGAGCAGTTCACCGCGACGCTGCCGGCCGCGCACCGCAGGCGCCTGTCCGGCGCGCTGGCCCCGATTCTCGCCGACCTACCGCCGCAGCCGAAGGAGGCAGCATGACCAGGCGGATCGCCCTCAACGACGGCAACCGGCGCTGGTGGACGCTCGCCGCCATGTGCTTCGCGCTGTTCATGGTCATGCTCGACAACACGGTCGTCAACGTCGCGCTGCCGTCGATCCAGCGCGACCTGCACGCCTCGGTCGCCGGGCTGGAGTGGACCGTCAACGCCTACATGCTCGCCTTCGGGGTGCTGCTCGTCACCGGCGGCCGGCTGGGCGACATCTTCGGCCGCCGGCGCGTGTTCCTCATCGGCGTCGTCATCTTCGCCGCGTCGAGCGCGTTCATCGGCTTCTCGCAGTCCTCGGCGTGGCTGATCGGCGGCCGCGCGATCCAGGGCGTCGGCGCGGCGCTGATGATGCCGGCGACGCTGTCGATCATCACGAACACCTTCGCGCCGCACGAGCGCGGCCAGGCGATCGGCACGTGGGCCGGCGTCTCGGCGCTGGCGCTGGCGATCGGCCCGGTGCTCGGCGGTGTGCTCGTCGAGCACGTCTCCTGGCAGTCGATCTTCTTCATCAACCTGCCCGTCGCGGCCGGCGCGATCGCCGTCACGCTGTTCGCCACTCACGAATCGCGTGACGAGACGGTCCTGCCGAAAGTCGACCTCGCCGGCATCGCCGTCCTCACGATCGGCCTGACCGCGCTGACGCTCGCGCTCGTCGAGGCGAACTCCTGGGGCTGGACCTCGCCGCGGATTCTCGGCCTGTTCGCCCTCGCCGCGCTCGGCGTCGCGAGCTTCGCTGCCGTCGAGCGGCGCGTGCCGGTGCCGATGATCAACTTCGCCTTCTTCGGCTCACGCACGTTCCTGGGCACGAACATCGTCGCGTTCATCGTCTCCTTCGCGATGCTCGGGATGTTCTTCTTCCTCAGCCTGTACATGCAGAACGTCCTGCACTACTCGGCTCTGGAGGCCGGCGTCCGCTTCCTGCCGACCACGCTCATGGTGATCCTGATCGCGCCGATCGCCGGGCGCTTCACCGACCGCATCGGACCGCGGCCGCTGATCACCGCCGGCCTGGTGCTCGTCTCCGCGGCGCTGCTGTGGCAGTCCTCGCTCACCCCCACTTCGGGCTTCGGCTTCCTGTTCCCCGGCTTCGTGTTGATGGGCATCGGCATCGCGCTCGTCATGTCGCCGATGAGCACGGCGGCGATGAACGCCGTCGACCAGACGAAGGCGGGTGTCGCCTCGGGCATCCTCTCGATGAGCCGGATGATCGGCGGCGTGCTCGGCGTCGCCGTGCTCGGCGCGTTCATCGGCCAGACGGCCTCGGCCGCCGATTTCGTCGACTCGCTCGGCAACGGCCTGATGATCGGCGGGTTCGTCGCCGCCGCGGGCGCGATCGTGGCGTGGCGGCTGATCCCGCCCGAGCTCGCCGGCGGCGCGGTGCGCGTCAGCCCGCCGACCGGCGAGGCCCCCGCCCCCGCCGTCGAGCCCGCGCGCGAGAGCGTCGGCGCGTAACCCGAGCCGCGTCAGCGCATCGATGCGTCGTGTGACATGCCGCACACGCTCACATCCGTCCCGCTGAGCGAGTAGAAGTGTGGTGCCATGGCGCAGTTCAATCCACCGCTGTGGCTGGCGAGCTCGGCCGGGAAGGTGTGGGTGGGCGGGAACGCGCCGCGCCTGGCCGTCTATGACGCTCGCAGCGGCGACCGCCTCAAGGCAGGCCCCGACGTCGGGGCAGGTGCGCACGCGATCGCCGCCGGCGCCTGCTGCGCGTCGATCCGCGCACCCGTCGTGTCCGCGAGCAGATCGCCACCGGCGGCGACCCGCTCGCGCTCGACGTCGTCGGCAAGGACTCCGTCTGGGTCGGGCTGCTGAGCGGGAATGCCGTCCAGCGCGTGCGGTTCTTCGAGTAGCGGGTCCGCTGGCGACCGCCCATCGGCGTCGGCGCGTAGGATCTGGGCAATCCAAGCGCAAGCGAACCGAGGGGTAGCACGCACCGATGGCCGTCGATCTCAGCCAAGTCGCAACCGTGGAAGCCGAGCCGGGCGAGCTGCCGGCCACGATGGCCGCCTGGGTCATCCGCCAGGACCGGGAGGGCGAACCCACCGACGCATTCCAGGTCGAGGAGATCGAGGTTCCCCAGCCGCAGGCCTTCGAGGTGGTCGTGCGCGTCATGGCCGCCGGCGTGAACTTCAACAACGTCTGGGCGGCGCTCGGCAAGCCCGTCTCGGTGTTTCGCTACCACCCCGACGAGGACCACCACATCGGCGGCTCGGACGCCTCGGGGATCGTCTGGAAGGTCGGCCCCGGCGTCACCCGCTGGAAGGTCGGCGACGAGGTCGTCGTCCACTGCAACCAGGCCTCCTACGAGGACGTCGAGGTCCACGGCCTCGACCCGCTCGCCGCGCCGAGCCAGCAGATCTGGGGCTATGAGACGAGCTGGGGCTCGTTCGCCCAGTTCTGCAAGGTCC
>JBBSQG010000421.1:0-3141 GCA_038258125.1 Solirubrobacterales bacterium | reverse complement strand
GTCGCGCGGCGGCTCGCTGCCCACCGCCCGTTGCGGCTCGGGCTGCGGGGCCTCGGCCAGCTCCGGCTCGATGCCGCGCAGGCGCAGCAGGGCCCACGCCATGTACGGCGCCGGATCGTCGTCGTACTTCGGCACGAGATCGACGACCTGCCATACGCCTGGGCCCTCGTACGCTCGTACGAGCACGTCGAGGTCGACGCGCAGGCGACCGAAGCGCTCGCGCATGAACTTCGCCATCGGCTCGGCGCCGTCGACGTGCAACGGCGACGGCCCGGCATAGGCCAGCGCGAGGTCGACGACGATCGCCGCGATCACGAACCCGCCCGGCAAGAGCACCGCGCGCGCCAGCTGCTCGAGCAGCTCGTCGAAGACGCGGGGGATGGTGCCGCTGTCGAGCTCGACGACCACGAGGTCGAAGCGCTCCGCGGGCGCGTAGGTGAACGCGTCCCCGGTGACGACCTCCACCTCCTCACCGAAGCGCTCGGCGAGCTTCTGCGCGCGCTCGGCGTCGCGCTCGACCGCGACGATCGGCGCTTCGAGCAGATCGGTGAGGTACTGCGTCGTGGTCTCACCGACGAAGCCGCCGGCGCCCAAGTCCAGAGCGCGTGCCGTGCGCGGCAGCCCAAGATCGATTGCGAGCCGCCGAAACGGGGTCGTCCGCGGCCGGCCGCGCTCACGCGCTCGCTGCAGCAGCCGCGCCGGCCTCACGCGGCGACGGCGAGCGTGGCGTAGTCGTCGAGCCCGCGCAGCACGTCGAGCAGCCGCTCGGCGGCGTGGCCATCCCACAGGTCGGGGACGGCGCCGCGCCCGGCGCCCTGCGCCAAGCGCGACGGGATCGTCGCGATGAGGGCCGGGTCGAGCCCGAGCAGGACGTTGGTGCCCGTCTCGCAGGTCACGGGCCGCTCGGTGTTGTCGCGCAGCGTGAAGCAGGGAACGCCGAGATAGGTCGTCTCCTCCTGGATGCCGCCGGAGTCGGTCAGCACCCCGCGAGCTCGCGAGACCAGCGAGAGGAACTCCAGGTAGGGCATCGGGTCGACGAGGCGCACGCGCTCGGCGCTGATGCCCGCGTCGGTCATGTTTCGGCGCGTGCGCGGGTGGATCGGGAACACCACCGGGATCTCGCGTGCGACCTCTTCCAGTGCCTTCGCCGCGGCGAGCAGGAGGGGACCGTCGACGAGCGCCGGCCGGTGCAGGGTGACGACGAGGTAGGCGCCGGCCGTGAGCCCCAAGCCGGCCGGGGCGTCGATGCCGAGAATGCTCTCGCGCATCGCCACCAGCGTGTCGATCATCGTGTTGCCGACGAAGTGGATGTCCCGCGCGTCGCGGCCCTCGCGCAGGAGTTGTCGGTGTGCCTCAGGGGAGTGCGTGAACAGCTGGTCGGCCATCTGGTCGGTCAGGACACGGTTGGTCTCCTCGGGCATCCTGCGATCGAAGCTGCGCAGGCCCGCCTCGACATGGCCGATCGGTATGCCGAGCTTCGAGGCGACCAGCGCCGCGGCCAGCGTCGAGTTGACGTCGCCCGGAACCAGCACGAGGTCGGGCGCCAGACGTTCGAGCAGCGGCTCGATGCGCTCCATCACCCGCGCGGTCTGGACGCCGTGCGGGCCCGAGCCGACGTCGAGCATATGGTCCGGGTCGCCCACCCCGAGCTGCTCGAGGAACACCTCGGACATCGCGCGGTCGTAGTGCTGGCCTGTGTGAATGACGGTGTGCGTGAATCCTGGATCGCGGTCGAGAAGGCGCATGATCGGCGCCATCTTCATGAAGTTCGGGCGCGTTCCGATGACTGAAACGACGCGGCGGGAGCCGGGCACAGTCAGGGCATTGTGTCACTCACGCATCGACCCATACACCCGGCGGGAGATTCAGCGCCGTCAGGCGCGTGCTGCCGTCCGGCCGGCGACGTTCGAGCACGAGGTCAACGACCCCGCGACGGCTGCGGAGGCGATGAAGCGCTCCGTGGCGCCGGATCTCGAGCTCGTCGCGCACGTGGCTGCGCCGCCACCACTCGACCGCGTCGATTGCACTGATGTCGATGCGGTCCTCCTCGGGCGCCTCGGCAAGCACCGCGAACAGCTCGTCGAGATGGAGGTCCGGGTGGTTGAGCACCTGCATCAGACCACCGGCGCGCCGATAGGAGGCAAAGCGCGCGGCGACGAGGTCGCCCTGATGCTCGCCGGGCCCTGTGCCGGTGTCGAAGGACTCGTGATGGGGCAGGCAGATCACGTCCAGCGGCGAGACGACGCCGTCGCCGGCGAGCGTGACGAACCGGTGCGGGTGCATGTGGGCGTGCTGCAGAAGCTCGGTGTAGGCGAAGCCGCGGCGCGCGGCGGCGAGGATGTTCGGCGCGCCCTGGTAGCGAAAGCACGTCGCGTCGCCGTGCGTGCAGCTGCCGCGCAACGGCGAGCGCAGCGCCGCCTGCAGGACCTGCTGCTCCTGCTGCGCCGAACCAGACCAGAGCTGCTCGGTATGCAACGCGACCTCATGGCCGCGTGCCGATGCGACACGGCGCAGGACGGCCTGCGCCTCTGCGCCGTCGGCGAGGTGGCGCGCACGCCAGTACCAGGTCGCCTTCGTCCGCAGCCGGGCATGGCGCTGCAGCACGCCGACGAGCTCGTCGAGCCCGGGGACCCGGTCGATGTCATGACGGATCGACAGCGCCCACGCGACGTGCCGCCGCCAAGGCAGCACCCGGACGCGATCGAGCCCGGCGCGCACGAGCAGGTCGTCGAGCAGCGCGACGAGCACGACCTCGACGCCCAGCGTGCGCGACCAGCTGCGCCACCGCCCGGCGGGATAGGGCTCGCTCGTGTGCGCGCGGGCGAGAAACGACAGCAGCCCGATCCCGGACACGGTCAGCGCGCCGCGGCGCACGATCGCCGCACGGGGCCGGCGCTTGCCCTCACGCACCGCGAAGGTCGCCAGCACGATCGCCTGCGTCGGCAGCGGGCCGAGGTCGCTGGCCTCCCAGCCATTGCGCTGCCAGGCGTCGGCCTGCGCGGCGGCGATCGGCACGGCGGGGTTGTTGACCCAGTGCAGCGAGGGGTCGATCTCGACCGGACGCTCGCTGCCGCCGTTCATCACGCCGCCGGGCGTCGCGCCAAACGTCGCCGCATGGCGGCGCAGCAGGGCGTCGGTGAG
>JBBSQG010000420.1:0-3168 GCA_038258125.1 Solirubrobacterales bacterium | reverse complement strand
GGGCGCGCCCGGGAGGCGCCGCACCGGTCCACCCTCCTGGTCGGCCATGACGATCAGCGGCGTGCGCAGTCCAGCCGGGCGGCGGATCTCCTGCAACCTGCGCATCGTGGCGCGCAGCTGGCCGGTCGAACGCACGTTGCGCGCGAAGATGATCACGCCGGCAGCCTCGCCGCGGGCAATCCTGCGCCGCAGCGCGGCGGGGGGCGCCGTGCCGTCGTAGGCGAAGATCATGTGCTGGCCGACGGCCTGGCGCAGGGTCAGGGCCGGTGGCTCGGCGGCGGCCCGAACCGCTCCGTCCGACGCCGGAGGGAGCTCGAGCGCACCGATCGCCAGCAAGGCGGCGACGAGGCGGCTCAGCACACGGGCCTACACGGCGCGGGCGTGCCGGGCACTACAGGCCGCCACATTGCGGACAGGTCGGAAAGTCGCCGTCAAGCTGCCAGCCCGCCGCCTCCAGCTCCCTGCGGCGAGTGACCTCCGGCAAGCGCTCGCAGACCGAGCAGGTCCCGTGCCAGCGCCCGCGACCGCGGGCCATGCGCCCGCGCTTGCGCGGTGCCTCGGGCGGCGGCGGGGCGGCGGGTGGCTCGGCGAATGGGGACGGCGGCAGAGGTGGCGGCGCGGGCAGAGCATCCGGTCCCGGGCCATCCCGGGCGGGCGGATCGGGAGCCATCGGGGCATCGTCGTGCGGCGTCTCATCGGAGGCGTCGAAGAAGCCCACTGGGTCCTCGGCCGGCGTTTGCTCCGGGTCGTCGAGGAGGTCGTCAGGGGACCCGCTCGCAGACGGCGCGAAGAGGCCTGCTGCGCCGATCTCCGGGTTGTCGTCGCGCTCGAACTCGTCTGTCGGCTCGGTGTCCGCGGACGGCCAGGCCGGCGGCTCGTCATCGCCGACCGGCTCGTCCTCCGCGATTCGCCATTCGCCGGCATCGGCCGCTGTGTCCGGCTCATCCGGCGGCTGCACCGGCAGCTCAAGCTCGTCGCGGACGAGCGACGAGGCGTCCTGCGGCGGGCGCTCGAGGTCTCTGTCGGCGGGCTCGTCGACCCCGCTGGACGGGGGCGTGACGTCATTGTTCGCGGCGTCCTGCGGCGGCGATGCAGCCGGCGGCTCAACGGTGAAAACCCCTGATCCACGGGCCTCGTCCGGCTCATGGACGCTGGGCTGCACGTCTGCGGGCGCGTCGGTATCAAACGTGAAGACCGCGTCTTGCAGTGGGTCCTCGGACTCGGCGCCGAGCGCGTCGCCGCCTGGGGAAGCCACGTCGGCGGGCAGCGGATCCTCCGGCGGCTCCAGCGCATGGGGCTCGAACGCGAGCGTCGCGTCGTCCTCCCGCCGATCCGCGGTCGGTGCATCACGGTCCGCTTCCTGCGGCGCCTCGCTGCCCCAGGCCGGCGAGGCATCCGCCGGCGACCCGTCCGCCACCTCGTCGATCAGGTCCTCGGCCGCCGGCGTGCGGGCCTCGGAACTGAGCGGCGGTGCTTCGTCATCCGGCGCGACAGGGCCCGGCTCGTCGGCGATCCCCGACCCGTCGGCCGCGACGTGCGACGACGGCAGGGGCTCGTCGGCATCGGTGAGCCAGCCGGCGTCGCTGACGAGCCCGGCGTCGTCGAAGGGCGCCTCGACCAGCTCGGCCGGTAGCTCCCCCAGCGCGTGGCGGATCTCGTCGCGCGCCTCGGCAAGCGCCGCGCGCGCCGCATCCAGCAGGCCGCTCAGCTCGGTGAGCTGCCGGGACTGGTCCTCGACCACCGCCGACTGCTCGGCGATCCTGCCGCGGGCCGTCCGGCCGGCGCCGGCCATCGCCTCGTCCCGGCCGGCGAGCTCGGTGCGCAGACGCTCAGACTCGGCGTGCGCGTCGGCGAGCTGCCGTTTGAGCTCGCTGATCGTCTTCGCCGCCGCCGGATCAGCGGTGCGGCGCGGCTTGGCAGGCGGCTTGGGTGTTGTCGGGGCGTCCGGCGCCGGCCCGGCCGGAGGACCGGCATCGTCGTCGCTTGCGCCCTTCGCCCGGTAGACGGTGACGATCTCGTCGGCGGCCGCCAGCTGCAGCGAGGGCCGGATCGCCAGCCCGACGCTCGCCATCCGCGCCTCGATCGCCTCGGCGACATCAGGGTCCAGCTCCGCGTAGCCGAAGTCGCGTAGCAGACGCCCGAGCTTCAGCTTGGCGGGCCGCTTGCGGACGGGGCGTCGCCAGCGCTGCTCGGGTCCTTCCTCGGGCGTGGTCACCGGGGCCGAGTCTACCTTCACGTCTGCGGGCTTCCGGGTCGGCACCACTGCCTCTCGGCGCGTCGTCAGTCGTGGACTCGCGGAGCCGGCGGGATCTCGCCGGGCCAGCGCGGGCCGCCGTTGCCGGAGTCGGTGTCAGCTGCGAGCGACGGCTCATCGGGGGCGAGATCGGCGGCCGGCACGTCGTGCCCGCCGGCGGCCGGTGCCTGCGCGATGGCCTGCGCCAGCCGCTCGTCGAGGGCGGTGAGCCTGCGCCGTGTCTCAGCCAGCCGGCGGCGTTCGAGCTCAGCCGCGCGCCGTTCGATCTGCTCGCTCTCAGCCGTCTGGCGCTGGAACTCGAGCAGCTCGACGATCTCCTGCTCCAGGCGATCGCGTTCCTGGCCGGCCGCCTCCACGCGGGCGATCGTCTCCGTCAGCGCCGCCTCGGTGCTCGCCAGGCGTTCGACCAGCTCGGTGAACTGCTGCTCGCGCTCGTCGGCGCGCCGCTCGCGCTGGGAGATCTGATGCTCCTGCTCCTCCATCGCCGTCTGATGACGGTCGACGGCGAGCTCGTGCTCTGCGACGGCGGCATCGAATGCGGCCTGCAGACGGGCGAGCTCTTCGCCGGCGCGCAGTTCGTGCTCGGAGCGCTGCTGACGCTCGGCCTCAAGGTCAGCCTCCAGCTCGGCGATCCGCTTCGCCGCGCGCGGTCTGATCTCCGTGCGGGCCTCCTCGTAGCGCGCCGTCACCGCCGCCAGCTCGGCGTTGGCCGACGCCAGCGCACGCTCGAGCTCGCTCGTGCGCTCCGACAGCTCCGCGCGCGTGCCCGCGAGCTCATCCTCGAACTGCTGCAGTCGGACGCCGGCCGCGTCGCCCTCGCGCTCCCGCTGGGCGAGTTCGAGCTCGTAGCGCTCGGTGAAGCGATCGCGTTCGGCCTCGGTCTGCTCGAGCTGCGCGCGCAGCTCGTCCAGCGG
>JBBSQG010000419.1:0-3177 GCA_038258125.1 Solirubrobacterales bacterium | reverse complement strand
GCGCGGGCCTTCGCGGCGGCCCTGCGCGGGGTCGGCGCGCTGCGCTACGCCGAGCCCAATGCGGTGCTGGCGCGCCAGAGCGCGCTCGACTCCGCGCCCGGCGGCTACGCGCGCGGCTACGTCGTCGGCCCCTCGCTCACGCCGCCCGCGCCGGGCGCGGTCACGATCGCCGTGGTCGACGACCTCGTCGACGTCACGCACCCCGATCTCGCCGGGCACACGGCGCAGCTGAACCCCGGCCCGATCTTCGCGCCGCACGGCACGCAGGTCGCGTCGGCGGCGGCGGGGGCGCTGAACGGCTTCGGCGTCGTCGGCGTCTTCCCCGGCGCGTCGGTGCTGTCGATCGGCCTACCGCCACAGATCACCTGTGCCGACGCGTCTGAAGGCGTGCTCGCGGCCGCGCGGGCGGGCGCGAAGGTCATCAACCTCAGCATCGGCTCGCCGTCTGACTGCACGACGCTGTTCGGCGCCGTGCAGATCGCGTTCGCCCGCGGCAGCCTCGTCGTGGCCGCGTCGGGCAACGAGCTCGCCGCGGGTAACCCGGCGATCTTCCCCGCGGCCTACCCGCACGTCCTGTCGGTCGCGTCGCTGAACCCCACGCTGGCGCCGTCGTTCTTCAGCACGGCGAACGCCGCCGTCGACGTCGCGGCGCCGGGGGTCAACATCCCGCTCGCGACGCCCGGCGCGTTCGACACCGTGGACGGCGTGGTCGACGGCGTGACCCTCGGCAGCGGCACGAGCTTTGCGGCGCCGATGGTCTCCGGTGCCGCGGCCTGGCTGGCCACGGCGCGGCCCGACCTCTCACACGGCCAGCTCGCCGACACGCTGCGCCGCTCGGCGCGCGACGTGGCCGCGCCCGGCTACGACGCGAACACCGGCTTCGGGCTCGTGGACCTCGCCGCCGCCCTCGCCCTGCCGGCGCCCGTTCGCGACGTGCTCGAGCCCAACGACGGCATCACGTTCGTCGACGGCTCGGTGTTCTCCAAGCCCGATCCCTACCTGTGGCGCGGCAGCGGCAAGCGCACGCTCGGCGGCAGCGTCGACGAGGTCGAGGATCCCTACGACGTCTACCGCATCCGCCTGCCGCGCCGCTCGCGGGCGCGGATCCGGCTGCGGCCGGCGTTCGGCAACCCCGACCTGTACGTCTACTCCTCCAGCGCGCGCTCGCTCAACGAGACCCGCAAGGTCGTCGCTCGCTCGCGCAAGGGCACGGGCAAGGCCGATGCGGTGACGATCCGCAACAGCGGCCGCTCCGCGCGTCGCTTCTACGTCGCGATCGGGCTGGGGAACGCCGGCACGGGGCTCAACGCGGCCTACCGGCTGCAGTTTCAGCGGTTGAAGTTTCGCTGAGCGGGGCCGCGCTGTGTGCCGTGCCGGTGTCAGGCAGCCGTCGGAGCACGACCGTTCACAGGGCGTAGGTCACGACGGGTTGCTCGCGCAGACGGTAGGCCAGATCGACCGCGGCGACATTCGTGAGCACGGTCGCCCCCCGCTTCCAGGAGCCTCGGCCTTCGTGCACGTGCCCGAATGCGCACAGAGCCGGCGCCACCCTGTCGACGAGCTCCAGGGCCGCCGTCGAGCCGACGGCGTGACCGGACGGCACGACGACATCACCGTAGCCGGCGGGCGGGCCGTGCAGGAGGAGGATGTCGGTGCCGGCTGGGGCGTCGGCATAGCGGTCGCGGAGAAGCGCTTCCCCGCCGTCGCGCGGTGCGTTGAACGCCCAGTCGTGAAACCACGGCGTCCACGGCGAGCCCCAGATCGTGACGTCCCCGATCCGGCAGGCAGTGTCCTGCAGGTATTTCCACCGCAGCTGCGGCACCAGCTTTCGCGCCCGCTCGACGATGAAATCGTGGTTCCCGGCGATCGCCGCAACAGCTGTTGCCGGCACGTCGTCCAGCCACGTGCGGAATGGACCACCAAGCCAGCCCGCCTGAGTGATCACGTCGTGGTCGCGGACGGGGCATAGATCGCCCCCGAGGAGCAGCAGGTCGCACGGCGGAACGTCGGGCAGGTGGCCGTGAAGATCGGCAACGGCCGCGACGCGCATGCCCGCAGCCTATGCGCGAGCCAGACGATGACACGCGACGGGCACGAACCCGCACGGCCGCGTTCCTACGCCGCAGCCGGCACCCACGCCGCCCGCATGTCCACGCGCGCGCCGCGAAACGGCACGCCCTCGGCTTCCAGCAGCGCGCGCTGGCGGTCGCCCTTGGCCAGCGAGCCGTCCGCGCGCACGACGCGCTGCCAGGGCAGCGCCGGGTCCTCGTTGGCGGCGAGCACGGCCCCCGCCCGCCGCGGGGCGCCGGGGCAGAGGTCGCCGTACGTCGTCACGTGGCCGCGCGGGATCGCGCGGACGAGCTCCAGGATCGCGTCGTCGCTCGTGGCCACGACGCGAGGCTAGAGGCCGGGCGGCCAGCCATGGCGTGAAACCGTCGGCATACCGCGCTCCCAGCCTGGCGTGAGTATCGGCGCGCGCACGCCGACGCAGTTGGGCCTCCCGCGCGTCCGGGCGAGCGGCCGCTGCCGCCATGTCGCGGGCCGGCCTTCACAAGGCCGGCCGCGGTGCCGCAGCCGGCCGCGATGGCGTAGCCGGCTCGCCTGCCCCTCGATCACTGCGACGCAGATGCTCGACTCGATGGTCGCCTCGACGCGGCCGACGCGGGCGGAGGTGGCCGACGTCGCCAACTCGCCAAGGCCGGCTGTGGCGGCGCCTGGTTCAGCCGATTCCGGCGAGTTCGAGCTGGGCAAGGCGGTCTGGATCGGCGAGGATGTCGATCGCGACGCTCCGGCTGTCGACGACGGTGAAGGCGAGCACCGCGGACGTCGTGCCGTCGCGGAAGCTGACCGGCCCGGCACCGCCGTTTACGACCTCCGCTCGGCCGATCCCCGGGCCGCGGCCGTACATCGACGCCTGCGACACGTCGGCACCGTGCAGCATCCTGCAGCGATGCGCCTACAGACGGTTGGCTTTCGTCCAGGAGAAGCACTCACGCGAGGTCGTCCGCATCGTGCTGGATTGCGTGAAACCAGCATTGCTGCAGCGGGCCGCCTTGCCCGGCGCGGAGCGGAGCGGAGAAGACGCCGCTCCCACCCTCTTCTCCGCCGTGTCTAGCAGTGTCTAGCCGGGGGCTAGACATCGCTAGACACACGTCACCAGCAGGTGGTCGGGGGGTC
>JBBSQG010000418.1:0-3187 GCA_038258125.1 Solirubrobacterales bacterium | reverse complement strand
GCGTGCGGGCGGCGTCATACTTGCGCCGGAAGAAGCGGCGATCGACGACGGACTGGATCCGGCGCCGCGCGGGCTGGAAGAGCGCTGCGATGGCGAGCGTCGAGCCGGCGATCGCGAGGCCGTTGTCCGCGGTGAGGGCACTGAGGACGAGCTGCAACAGCAGGACGCTGCCGAGGTACGTTCCCGCGAGCGCCGCCGTCAGCGCGCCGTAGACGAGCGCGCGGTTGATGACGACGTCGATGTCGTACAGGCGGTAGCGCAGGATCGCGATCCCGACGGCCAGCGGCAGGCCCAGGACCGCGAGCGTGCTGGCGATGAACGCGGCGCCGCCCAGCCCGCCGGACAGCGCCACGTCGGCGGGGAGGACGAACGCGAGGATCGCGCCGGCGACGGCGAGCCATTTGATCTGCTGGCGCTCCACCTGGCTGCCGCGGCGAAAGCGCACCGCGAGCGAGGCCACGGACCCGAAGATGCCGACGTACAGCGGGAGGAGACTCACATCGAGGAGCCCGTCGACGCCCTCGACGGCGAACGGATTCTCGAGCGTGGGGAAGCTGTCGAGCGGCTCGATCATCGCTCCCGTCACGAGCACCGCGGCGATGCCCACCCCCGCGGACCACGCGATCGGGCGCCAGCGGCGCGAGGGCAGACGCCCATTCGGAAACAGCAGCAGGAGGAACGTCGCCGGGACCATCGCGAAGCCGAGGAAGGCGTACTCGTGAAAGACGCCGGCGGCGCCGGCGAGCGCGCCCGGGTCCCCGCCGCCATGCACCCGCTCCGTGATGAAGGCGTTCGCGACGCTGTCGGCTCCGTTGTTCAGCGCGACCCCCAGCAGGATCCAGCCGATCGCGTTGCGCGGCTGACGAGAGGCGACGAGCGCCCCGATGATCGCGAAGACGGTTGCCGGTACGAACGCGACGACGTCCACGGGTTCGTAGGGCACCGCGTCACCGAGCAGCACGACGAGCTCCCCGCCGACGTGCAGCGCCAGCGCGATCGCCGCGAGACCCAGGGCGAGCCACCGTGAGCGCTGCGCCGTGAACACGCTGACGCTCATGGCCCGTTCTCCGGAGTCTTGCCGGCCGCGCACACGCCGCGGACGGCTCATCGCTGCGCCTCCCGCAGCCACAGCGTGAGGTGGGCAGGCGCAATCGTCTCCGCGACGACGGCGCTCGGCACGTCGCCGAGCCCGTCAGCGCCGAGTCGACTTCGCCGCCAGCTCATCGCGTGCGCGCCCCGCGCGCGAGGATGTCGCGGCCAGACATGATCGCCAGGCCGAGCGGCGCCAGCGCGAGCAGGAAGATCAGATCGTCGACGGCGCCCAGCGCGGGGATGTCGCCGATCCTCGACGGCGGGAACAGTGCCCCGGCGACGATCAGCGCGACGCCGCACCAGCGCGGCTGCACGCCGCTGCGCAGCAGGGCGATCCCGATCCCGATGAAGGCCAGCGGGCCCATCAGGCCGGGCACGTTGGCGACGAGCACGCCGGCGGTCCCGCCATCGTCGATCAGCTCGACGCTGTTGGGAAGCGTTGAGTGGATGGCGTCGATGGAAAACCCTACACCCGCCGCCGCGCCCAGCATGCCCACGACGGTCAGCGCTGCGGCGGTGCGCGGAAGCGTGTCCGAGAAGGCCTGCGTCAGCGTGAACACGACGAGCGCGAACGTGGCGAAGGCGTAGAACCCCAGCACGCCGCGCGTCGCCTCGGAGCCGGCCAGCCACGCGATCGAGCTGGCCAGCAGCAGCAGCGGCGCGACGACGAGCGCCGCCCCCAGCAGGCGGGTACGCGGGCTCATCTCCTGCTCGGCGGTCGTGGCGGGGTCGGCGACTCGCCGGCGAGCGGCGCTGTGGGTGTGGCTCGCGGCGTTCATCGTGGGCTCCTTGCGGTTGTCCTGAGGTTGTGCCAACCGTCCACGCCCGGCGTCCGGAGATCGTTACGGCGCGATCGGCGCGCGAAGTGCAGTGGGGTGGGCGCCGCGAACCAGCCCCGTGAGAGGTCCGAGAATCGTTACGGTGATCGCTCATGGCCGTTCAGATCACGCTGCTCGGCGTCCCGTCGGTCACGCGTGACGGCGCGCCCGTCGTCCTCGACACGCGCAAGGCACTCGCGCTGATCGCCCACCTGGCGCTCGGCGAGCGGCCGCGCTCGCGCGAGGCGCTGTGCGATCTGCTGTGGCCTGGGCACGACTCGCGCGGCGCGCGCGGCGCCCTGCGCCGCACGCTCTCGACCGTGCGCGGTGCGCTCGGCGACGCCCATGTCGCGACGGCCGGTGACGGCGTCGACCTGCGCCGCGGGCCGGGACTGACGATCGACGTCGACCGCTTCCGCGCGCTCGCTGCGCAGGATGCGGACGCCGAGGATCTCGCCGCCGGCGTCGCGCTGTTCTCCGGCGCCTTCCTCGAAGGCTTCGCGCTACGCGACAGCGTCGAGTTCGACGACTGGCACCGCGCCGAGGCCGACGCCCTCGCGCGCGAGCTCGGATCGGCGCTGCGACGCCTCGTCGCCGCGCTGTCGGCGCGCGGCGAGCACGAGCAGGCGCTGGCCCACGCGCAGCGCTGGCTGGGGCTCGACCGGCTGCACGAGCCCGCCCACCGCGAGCTCATCCGCCTGCACGCGCTGACCGGTGATCGCGCCGCGGCGCTGGATCAGTACCGCGACTGCGTGCGGACCCTGAGCCGCGAGCTCGGCGTCGCCCCGCTGCAGGAGACGGCGGACCTCTACGAGCAGGTCAACGACGGTCGGCTCACACCCGGTCCGCGCGCCACCCCGCCGCCCCTGCCGGCGACGAGCGCCGAGCCGCGGCGCGAGCTGCCCCTCGTCGGCCGCGATGCGGAGCTCGCCGCGCTCGCGTCTGCACACGCTGCCGCCGGATCGGACGGGCGCCTGGCGGTGATCGAGGGTGAGGCCGGCATCGGCAAGACGCGCCTGTTCGAGGAGTTCGCGCGGCACGCGCGGGCGAACGGAGCCGTCGTTCTCGCCGCGCGCTGCCACGATGACGAGACCGGTCTTCCCTATGGCCCGGTCGTCGAGTTGCTGCGCGCCGCTCTGGACCGCGACGGCAGCGGCGCAGGCAGCTGGGCGGACGGCGTCGCACCACAGCGGCTTGCCGACGCCGCGCTGCTGCTGCCCGAGCTCGCGGCGCTGCGGCCCGATGCGCCGCCTCCGCAGCCGCTCGACGGCCCCGGC
>JBBSQG010000417.1:0-3198 GCA_038258125.1 Solirubrobacterales bacterium | reverse complement strand
CCCCGGCGCGCAGCAGATCGACGCCTTCCAGGAGTCGCGCAACCTGCTGCTGACGAAGACGGCGCACGCCGACTCGGTCCCCGGCCTGGAGATCCTCGCCAACGACGTGCGCTGCACGCACGCGGCGGCGATCGCCCAGATCGATCCCGAGCAGCTGTTCTACCTGCGCTCGCGCGGGCGTCCGCCCGAGCAGGCCAAGCGCCTGGTCATCGAGGGCTTCCTCGAGGCGACCGTCGAGCGTTTCGAGGCCGGCTTCGTGCGCGAGGCCGTTGCCGGGGCGCTCGAGCGGCGGCTGGAGGCCGTGCTCGGGTAGGGGCTGGCGCGGGTTCGCCCGGTCAGCTCGGGCTTGGCGCCAACCCGCGCGTAGCCGAGGAGCGCACGGCCGCACCGGTTGAGCGGCTCACTTTCAGGTACAACGACGTGCGATGGATGCCTGGATCGCAGAAGCCGCTGCGAGGATCGCCGCGCGCGCGCCCGACGAGCTCGAGCAGCTCGTGGCGGTCTCCTCGCCGTCGGGCGACGTGGCCGGGGCAGACGCAGCGCTCGACGTCGCGATCGCGCTCGCGCCCGCGGGCGCGAGGGTCGAGCGCGCGCCGTGCTCTTCGGCCGGTCACGCCGAGGACCTCATCCTCACGCTGCCCGGCACGGGCGCGGGCGGGCGGATCCTGCTGCTCGGCCACGTCGACACGGTCCACGCCCACGAGGACCACTTCGCCCTGACACGCGACGGCGAGCATCTCGTCGGCGCCGGCTCGGTCGACATGAAGGGCGGCGACATCCTCGCGCTCGGCGTCCTGCGCGAGCTGGCGCGGCGTCCGGAGCTCTTTGCCGAGGTCGCGCTGCTGCTCGTATGCGACGAGGAATGGCGCGCCGGCGACTTCGCCCACGTCGACCGCTTCGCCGGCTGGGACGCCTGCCTGTGCTTCGAGGGCGGCGAGCTGAGCGCAGACGGCGAGGACGCCGTCGTCGTGCGCCGCAAGGCCGCCGGGACGCTGCGCGTGCTTGCCCACGGGCGCAAGGCGCACTCCGGCGCGGCGCCGGACAAGGGCGCCAACGCGCTGCTCGCCCTGGCCAGCGCCGCACAGGCTGTCGCCGAGCGCCACGACCCGTCCGGCGCAGCCCACCTGACCGCGGTGCCGACCGTCCTCAACTGCGGTGAGGCGTTCAACGTCGTCCCGGCCGCCGGCGAGCTGCTCTGCGACCTGCGCGCGGACGCGCTGGAGACCTTCGACACCGTGCTCGCCGGGCTGCCGGAGCGCGTCGACGGCGTGCGCCTGCAGAGCAGCTTCCTGCGCCGCTGGCCGGGGATGGACGCGCGCGAGCAGACCGCGCGACTGCTGGCGGCGGCGAGCGGGCGCCTCGGCCGCCCGATCGTCGGCGCGCAGCGCGGCGGCGCCAGCGATGCGAGCTACATGGCGCCGCAGATCCCGATCACGATCGACGGGCTGGGGCCGTGCGGCGGCGGCGCCCACACGCCCACCGAGTACATCGTCGCGGCGACCCTGCGCTCGCGCGCCGAGGTCGCGCTGGCGATCGCCGTCGCCGTCCTCGCGACGTCCACCTCCGAATAGGCGATTCTTCCACCGGTTATGAACATGAGACGTGCATTCGTCGTGAACGTGCGCTAGGGTTCCGCCGGTCAGTGATCAGCCGAATCCGCGTCGGTCTATCGGCGCGGAGCGGGGGAACCATTGGGGCGCTTTGAGGAAGGCGTCCCGGGGGCGAATCGCCGTTGTGAACGGCGTAGCGCTAGCTCTTTCTGCGCGAGCCCGTCAGCTAACCCCGTAGGCACCCGAAGGAGAAGGGGTCAAGCCCGCGTGAAGCCGTTGTACCGCCTCACCATCTGTCTTTTGGCCGTAGTCCTGCTCGTACCCGCACAGGCCATCGCGAAAAAGTCGAAGAGCTATAAGTTCGGCGAGCGGACCCTCAAGCAGGGCAAGAAGGGCAAGGACGTCAAGACGCTGCAGCGCTACCTCGATCGCATCGGGATCGACATGGACATCGACGGCGTCTTCGGCTCCGGCACCAAGAAGGGTGTGCGCACATTCGAGCGGGCGCAGCGCCGGAAGGTCGACGGCAAGGTGACGCGGA
Source organism: Solirubrobacterales bacterium (assembly GCA_038258125.1). GTDB lineage: Bacteria > Actinomycetota > Thermoleophilia > Solirubrobacterales > Solirubrobacteraceae > CADCVQ01. The sequence continues at coordinate 1,107 of JBBSQG010000417.1, read as the reverse complement.
CTGACGCCAAGATCGTCAAGGACGTCGCCCGCAACGGCGGAGCCGTCGCATCGGCCGTCAGGACCGGCGGTGCGCTGCCCAAGAACCAGAAGATGGTGCTGCCCAAGCCCGAGGCTGCACCGGCCCCCGTGTTCGGCCCGGGCACGGCGGCCACGCTCGGCCCCGACGGGTTGGCGGTCATTCCCGCGCTGGCGCCCCCCGGGATCCAGGCCGTCATCGCCGCCGGCAACAAGATCGCCAAGACGCCGTACATCTACGGCGGCGGCCATGGCAAGTGGGAGGACGCGGGCTATGACTGCTCCGGCTCGGTCTCCTACGCGCTGCATGGCGGCGGGATGCTCGAGACATCGATGGCCTCCGGCGGCTTCATGAAGTGGGGCGACAAGGGTCCGGGGCAGTGGATCACGATCTACGCCAACGGCGGGCACATGTACATGACCGTCGCCGGGCTGCGCTTCGACACGAGCGGCCGCTCCAAGACCGGCTCCCGCTGGCAGCTCGCCAGCGAGCGCAGCGGCAAGGGGTACAGCGTCGTGCACCCCCCGGGCTACTGAGGGGCGGCGGGGCGGGCGCGAGCGGCGCTGGGTCCGCGCTGGCGCCGGCTCACGCGGCCCGTGCCAGACGCGCCGGGCCGCCGGAACCGCGTGGCTGCGGCGACGTCTGGCGCAACCGGCGTCTCCTGGCGCCCGTTGCACTACGTTGGCCAGCTTGAAGCGACGTCACGTAGCCGTCCTCGCCGTCTTGGCGTGCGTGCTCGCTCCGCTGCCCGTCGCCGAGGCGCGCGTCGCGCTCGTCGCGACTGGGACACCGGAGCTGGTGCTGCTGGACATCTCGTCTGACCGCGTGGTCACGCGGCTGGCGCTCCCGGCGGCGAGCACCGCTGTCGCGGTCGACAGCAACGGCGCGCGCGGGTTCGTCGCCGCCGGCGCCACGATCGTGTCGCTGGAGGTCAACGAGCGCACCGAGATCGCCCGCGCGAGGCACGGCAGCGCCCCGGTGACAGGCCTCGCCGTGTCGCCCGACGGCGGGCGGCTGTATGCCGTCCAGGGCGACCGCCTGCGGGTCCTGCGGGCCAGCACGCTGCGACTGCTGCACTCCGTCCGGCTG
>JBBSQG010000416.1:0-3204 GCA_038258125.1 Solirubrobacterales bacterium | reverse complement strand
GATCCCACCCGACGCAGGCGTCCCGGCGGATGCCGCGCTCGCCGGCCGCGACGCGACGACGCGGCCACCGCCACCCAAGCCACCCCGGCCACCCAGGCCTCCGCCTCCCACCGAGGAGCCGAAGCCAACCGTCGTCGACACCTCGAGCTCCGCCGTCGCGGCGCTCTACGGGGCCGTTGGCCGTGAGCTCAAGGCGCTCGACGTTCGCCGCGGCGCGGCGGCGACATCGCCCCTGTGGCCGCGCTTCGTGCAGATCCGGATCAACGATGCGATCAGAACGCCCGAAAAGCGCCTCGAGGCGCACCGCGCGCTGACCGCGCTCCGCAAGGACATCGCGGCCGTACGCTAAGAGTTGTCCAGTAACTACGGCCCGCGTGGGCCGTCGGTGGACAAGCTGGTTCGCCATCGCGCTCGCTCTGCCGTGGTCCGGCGGATGCCGGTCTCATGCAGGGTTGAACACGCGGCCGTGCCAGCGTTTCGCCGAGCCACCGCGACAGCGTCGGGTGTGGGCGTCCACCACGCGACGAACGATCCATCGCGGGCAGAGAGGCCGGTTGACTCGGACAGGGTGTCTTGCCACCCCAACGATGTGGAACGAAGCGCGCGCCGGATCTCGGCGAGCGCGTCCTGTGCAGCCGGATAGACGACGCGGGCAGATGCCGGGACACCGGGCTCCGTGAGCAGGACGAACGAGGCGAGGATCGCCGACACATGGTCACGGTCGCCGCGCAGACGACAGTGGGGGCACTCGTGAACTCGCTCTGCCAGCCGCTTGGCGACGCGCTCGCCGCACGGGCAGTGTTGCGACAGCGCGGTCGTCGCGGTCGAGGCGCGCTGGATGCCGCCGTGACCGCCGGCGATCGCTCCGACCGTACGCGCCTCGCGATCGATCGCCGCGATCAGCGTCCCCGGTGAGAACGCGGCGAGCGCGCGTCCCCACGAGGCCGACCATGCCGGCAGGCGGACGTCTTCGATGACGATCTGATATCCGTGCGCGGCAACGACGTCGGCCGCGATCTTGCGCGCGCGGTCGCGGCGCGCCTGCGTGGCGGAGGCGGCGTCGGCACGCTGCGCCGCGAACAACCTGCGGAGGTGGACCGAGAGCTGGTCGGCGCGATAGCTCGTCAGCGGCACGCCATCAGCGCGTGCCCGACGCGGACCCGCTGGAACCACGTCGAGCGGCCGCAGTCCCGCCTCGGCGCGTCGTCGAGCACGCTTGTCCTGGCGTCTCGACAGCTGGTAGTGCTGGCGATTGAGCGCGCGTCGCGAGCGGTCCATCTCGCGCTGCCGGCGGCGCGCGCGTCGCGCCCGACTGCGATCACGTGCCTGCTGCGGCTCGTCGCGCACGATCCGCGACAGCTTCAGGTCGCGACCGGTCTGGTGGGAGGCGATGCTCAGGTTCGAGACGTTGACGTCGATGCCGACCGCGCGATCGGCGGTCTCGATCGCCGCCCGGGCCCGGCACGCGGTCACCCGCGGCGCCACGTAGGGCTGCGTCAGCACCATGAGGTGCGCCTCGTAGCGCCAGCCGCCGTCGGCGTTCGGATCCTGGGTGCGAACCACGTCGAGCTTGTGCCAGGTCGATGGGTCCGCGAGGTGATGCTCGAGGATGGGCTGGTTCGAGGGTGCGGTCGGTAGCCGGACCGGAAGCACGAGTGCGCCGTCGGCGAGGCCGCTGAACACGAGGGCCAGCGGGCCGGCATGGCTCCACCATGCGTCGCTCTGGACCGGTCGCAGCGCCCGCGGTTGCACGAACCGGCCGCGACCCTCCGTATAGGCGGCGCGATGGCCGGCGAGCGTGCCGTGGAGGCGAAACGTCTCCCACTTGCGCTCGGTGGTGTGGGATCGGGCGCGGCCCGGTAGCCGACGGAAGTCGTACCAGCGGCCGATGCGAAGCGCGCCGTGACGCTTGCCGGAGGCGTCGCGAAACAGGTGACGGTCGGCCGCGGTCCAGACGCTGTCCGCGAGGTGCATCGCGAGCGCCTTGGTGACATGGCGCCGCAGGTGAGGCGCAGCATCGAGGTGCCCGTATGCGGCGTGCTCGAGGGCCGTCCTCGACAGCCCGAGGCGATCGCGGACGGCCGATGGGCCGTTCTCTCGCTCGTGGGTCGCGGCCCAGTAGGCGTGACATGCGTTCTTCGCCGCTCGCTGCACGGCGCGCCTGACCTGATACGCGCCCTGAAACATCGCCTCGAGCCGACGGCGCTGGAGCGGATCGCCGGTGTCGACCGCGAGGCGCAACACGGACACGCCGTCGTCGGGATTGCGCACCCACGCCACCCCGCGGTTGGCACCGCGCGTCCGTTTTCCCGACGACCCCACGAATCGATCCTACGCCCGCGCTCTGACCTTGACGATCTCGTCGATGTGGAACGTGAACCTCGTCCAACGTCTCCTGCCGCTCGCCGGCCTGTCGTGCGATCGGTTCGCGCGTGTCATGGCCCACCTCCCGCCCGAGCCTGCACGTGGTCGACCGTGGTCGCTGCCGCTGCGCGAGCGCGTGCTGATCGCCTGCATCGCACTCCGCACCAACCTCACGATCCGAGAGCTCGCAGCCCTGTTCGCGACGTCGAGGTCAACCGCGCATCGAGTCGTGGCCGCGATGACGCCGCGGCTCGCCGCGTGTGCTGTCGTGGCCAATCGCGATCGCCGCTGGTCGTGGGTCATCGACGGCACCCTGATTCCGACGCGCGATCACCTGCGTGCAGCGAAGTCCAAGAACTACCGGTGGTCGTGCAACGCGCAGATCCTGGTGCGCAGGCACGATCTCCTCGTGATCGCGACCACGGCGGGCGGTCCTGGCAATCGCAACGATCCTGTCCACTACCGAGGATCTGCCGTGCAGACGTTGTGTCAGCGGCACGGTCGCGTGCTCGCAGACGGTGGCTACCGAGGTGTCCCTGAGCTCGTTACACCGCGATTTCGACGCAATCGCATCGTGCGCGATCACCGCTGGCGACGCCACAGACGTCGTCGTGCACGGGTCGAACACGCGATTGCCAGGCTCAAGAACTGGCGTGTGCTTCGCGACCATCGACGACGGGGACATCACGTGCAGACGACGCTGAGCGCGGTCGTCTTTCTCCACAACCTTCACACAGTGTTTCGGGACAACCCTTAGCTCGCGACGTGCGCTCTTCTGTCACCAGCGCCACAACGCGAGCCAGCCATCCTGTCGGACGCACGCGAACCTCCGGCGACCCG
>JBBSQG010000415.1:0-3221 GCA_038258125.1 Solirubrobacterales bacterium | reverse complement strand
TGCGCATCGGCGTGCCGGCCGCCTTGGCGCGCGCGACGACCTCGGCGACCTTGTCCGGACCGCCGATGTTGCCCGGGTTCAACCGGATGCAATGCGCGCCCGCGTCGATCGCCTTCAGCGCGAGGGTGTGGTTGAAGTGGATGTCGGCGATGATCGGGATCGGCGACTGCACCACGATCGTCTTCAGCGCCTCGATGTCCTGATCGCGCGGCACCGCGACGCGCACAATGTCCGCACCCGCCTCGGCGACCTTGTGGATCTGCTCCATCGTCGCCGCGAGATTCGCCGTCTCGGTCTTCGTCATCGTCTGCACCGCGACCGGCGCACCGCCACCGACCGGGACGCTGCCAACCATGATCTGTCGCGCTGAAGCCATGCCTCTGATTCTACGGAGACAGACCGCTGGTCCGATCACCGCCGCTGACATACGGTTGCGCGCGTGCAGTTCGTCTTCGCGTACGGCTCGCTCGCGGCCGACCTGAGTGGCGGGCACCAGGCCGAGCTACGCGGCTGGCGGAGGGGCTGGGGCGTGGCGATGGACAACCGCGTCGACGTCCCGGGGTACAAGCACTACCGGTTGCGCGGCGACGGCAGCCGCCCGCCGATATGCGTCGCCTTCCTGGATCTCCTCGAGGACCCCGCGGCCGCGACCGCGGGTATCTGTGTCCCCGTCGCCGGTGCCGATCTGCCCGCGATCGATCGGCGCGAGCGCAACTACGCGCGGCTCGACGTCACCGACGCCGTGACCCCGTCGCGTGGCACCGTCTGGGCCTACGTCGGCGACGGCGCCGGCCGTGACCGCCTGTGCGACGCGGTCCGCCGCGGCTGCGCCGTCATCAGCTGCGACTACCTCGAGCGCACGCGCGCCGCGTTCGCCGCGCTGGGCCCCCGCGCGCTCGCCGAGTTCGAGGCCAGCGCCGCCATTGGCGAGCTGGCGGTCTGGGAGCTCGACCGGTTCGAGAACCCGTCCGGCGGCTGACGCCGCAATCGCCGCCGCACAGGGTCCTACCGCACGCCGAAGCCCTCGCCGCTCGTCAATCGCCCGATGTCGTTGGACAACCCGACGTAGAAGAGCAGCAGGACGAGCACGAAGCCGACCACCGAGGCGCGCTCCATGACGCGCAGCGAGATCCTGCGGCCGCGGACCTTCTCGGCGAGCGCCCAGAAGATGTGGCCGCCGTCGAGCGGCAGGAACGGAAACAGGTTGATGATGCCCAGCGACAGCGAGATGAGCGCGAGGATGCTGACGGCCCGGACCGTGTCGAACTCGAAGCTCTGGCGCGTCGCCTCGTAGGAGCCCACGACGCCGGACACCTCGTCGCGCGCCTCGGGGTCGTAGACGAGCTTGACGATGGCGGTGATCGTCGTCGTCGTCACGTCCCACATGCCGGTCACGCTGAGCGTGGCCGCCTCCCCCACGCCGACGTCGACGCCGCGCGTGCCAAAGCCAAAGCCGATCAGCAGCCGCTTGGCGTCGGCGTCGTAGCGCGGCACGACCTGCAGCGTGCGCTCGCGGCCGTCCCGCAGCACAACGACCCGCACCGGCTCTGTCGCGGCGCAGCCCTGGCGCTTGGGGCCGGCGCAGCGGTGGCCCTCGATCGCCGCCCGCATCGTGTCGACGCGATCCTCGCCGGCCTTGACCGAGAGGCCTGGCGCGTAGCCAGGGCGCCCGTCGACGGAGACGATCCGGTCGCCGGGCAGCAGGACGCCCTGTGCCGGGCTGTCCTTCGTGACCCGGTCGACGACCGGCGCGACGTGCTGCATCGGTCGCGAGGCGAACAGCACCCACAGGATGAGGAAGGCGAGCACGATGTTCACGGCCGGGCCGGCGGCGATGACGACGATCCGCTTCCACACCGGCTGGCGGAAGTAGGCGCGGTCGGCGACCTCCGGTGCGATGACCTCCTCCGGGTTCATCCCGGTGATCTTCACGTAGCCGCCGAGCGGGATCGCCCCCCCCGCGTACTCGGTCTCGCCGCCCTTCGGTCGCCACTTGGCGATCAGCGGCGGGAAGAACAGCGCGAAGCGCTCGACGCGCATGCCGACCGCCTTGGCGGCGACGAAGTGCCCGAACTCGTGCAGGATGATGAGCGCGGCGAATCCGGCGAAGGCGAGGAAGAAGCTCACCAGGACCAGTCTAGGCAGCCGGCGGCTCGGGCCCGCCGGGACGCCGCCGCCGCCGCTGCGCCGTCAGCTCAGGATGCGTTCTGACCAGACACCCACGAGCTCCGCCGCGACGGCGCGTGCCTCGCGGTCGGCCTCGTAGAGCGACTCGAACGCGCGCACGGGCACGGCCGGCATGCGCTCCAGCGCGCTCTCGATCACGGCGGGGATGCCGAGGAAGCTGAGCCGCCCGGCGAGGAAGGCGTGCACGGCGACCTCGTTGGCGGCGTTGAGCACGCACGGCGCGGTGCCGCCGGCGATCGCCGCTGCACGAGCCAGCCCGAGCGCCGGGAACGCCGCTGCGTCGACGGGCTCGAAGGTGAGCGCGCCGATCTCGGCCAGGTCGAGCGCGCGGACCGGCACGTCGACGCGCTCGGGATAGTGCAGCGCGTAGGAGATGGGGACGCGCATGTCGGGGTGGCCGAGGTGCGCGAGCGCGGCGCCGTCGCAGAGCGTGATCATGCTGTGGACGATCGACTGCGGGTGCACGACGACGTCGATGCGCGCGTAGTCGATTCCGAAGAGGTGGAAGGCCTCGATCACCTCAAGGCCCTTGTTCATCAGCGTCGCCGAGTCGATCGAGATCTTGCCGCCCATGTCCCAGGTCGGGTGGGCGAGCGCCTCGTCGACGGTGACGTCGGCGAGCTCTGAGCGCGAGCGCCCGCGAAACGGCCCGCCCGATGCCGTCAGCACGAGCTTGTCGACGGTTCCCGGTCCCTCCCCCGCCAGCAGCTGGTGCAGGGCCGAGTGCTCGGAGTCGACGGGCAGGATCTGCGCGCCGGTCGCCTCGGCGAGCGCCATGACGAGCTCGCCGCCGACGACGAGCGACTCCTTGTTGGCGAGGGCGAGGTCGATCCCCTCGCCGAGCGTGGCGACGGTCGGTCCGAGGCCGGCCGAGCCGACGAGCGCGTTGAGGACGAGATCGGCGCCGGACTCGAGCACGAGCCGGACGAGGCCCTCGGCGCCGACGAGCACCTCGCCGTCCGTCCACGCCTCCGCGGCGCGCGCGCCGGCATCACGGTCGGCGAGGGCGATCCGGTGCACGCCAAAGGTGCGCG
>JBBSQG010000414.1:0-3222 GCA_038258125.1 Solirubrobacterales bacterium | reverse complement strand
AGCGCACCACCCCCCCCCCGCCCGGCGCGGCGCCCGCCACACCGCGCCCAATCCGCCGGGGGCCTTATATGCGCGCGCCGGGGGTGGCCCCGGCCCCGCGCAGCGCCCAGACCAGCGGCTGGCCGTCGGGCACGGTGACCATGTCGCGCACGGCGTCGCGCGTCTCGTCGTCGTGCTGGGCGACCATCACGAGGTGGACGGCGGCGGCGCTGATCGACACGCGCCCGTCGGAGGCGACGACCTCGTCCATCCAGTCCATCGCCGCCGTGTAGTCGGTGACGGCGAGCGGGATGTCCAAGACGGCGGCTCGATCGAGCGCGCGCAGTGGCGCTGGGCGGGGCTCGTCGACGGGGTGGTCGACGAGCGGGCCCGGGCCCATGGTCAGCGGCACGGGCATCTCCGGCTGGGATTGGGAGGCAGGCATGATCATCGATGTAACGGGTTCCACACACGGAAGTCGCGGTCTTTGTTGCTCGCGTCTATGGGCGGTCGCCACGTCGATCGTTTCATGACTGCCCCGCGCGGGCCGGCTGTAACCGTGCAGCGGACCGCGAACGGCCACGAGGGCGGTCGCGCGGCGACGCCGGCGCTTGCTCTGGTTGCTGCGCCGACGGTAGGCTCGCGATCACACGAGGCTGCGGCAGCCAGCCTCACGAGGTAGGGAGAGCAGCATGACGCGTGCACGTCTTCGAGCCGGCCGCAGCAGCGCATTGCTTGCGGTCGCCGCCCTGGCCATCTTCACGAGCGTGGCGTTCGCCGCGACGATCACCGGCACCGAACGCAGCGACAAGCTCAAGGGCACCAACGGCGCCGACACGATCAACGCCCTGGGCGGCGTCGACAAGGTCTCGGGCGGCGGTGGCGCGGACGTCATCGACGGCGGCTCGGAGACCGACCTGCTCAAGGGCGAGGGCGGAGCCGACACGATCACCGGCGGCGCGGGCTTCGACAGCATCGACGGCGGCGACGGCAACGACACGATCGAGGCGGTCGACGGCGGTGCCGACGCGGTCGAGTGCGGCAACGGCAACAACGACGTCGCCAACGTCGACCCGTCCGACTACGTCGACGACGACTGCGAGACGGTCAACGTCATCGTCTGAAGCCGTCGGTGAGCGGCGCGCCCCGGGACACGGGGCGGCCATAGCAGGCCCGGCCGTCCCGCAACGACGAGCGGCCGCAACGTAGACTTGCGCCATATGGCCGTCGGAGTCATCGGCATGGGCTACGTGGGCCTGCCGCTCGCCGTTGCCTTCGCCGCAGAGGGGCGTGACGTCGTGGCGGTCGACATCGACCGCCGCAAGGTCGACGCCCTGCGCGCGGGCCGGTCCTACATCGAGGACGTCGCCGACGACGTGCTCGCCGCCGTCGCGCCGCGCATCGAGGCCACGACGCATTTCGCCGACCTCGCGCGCTGCGAGGCGATCCTGATCTGCGTCCCGACGCCGCTGACCGCCAACCGCGAGCCCGACCTGGGCCCGCTCGTCGGCGCCGCGCGGGCGCTGGCCGAGGTGCTGCGGGCCGGCCAGCTCGTCGTGCTCGAGTCGACGACCTACCCGGGCACGACGCGCGAGCGCCTCGCCCCGATCCTCGCCGAGTCGGGCCTCGTCGCCGGAGAGGACTTCAGCGTCGCCTTCTCGCCCGAGCGCGTCGACCCCGGCCGGACGGACTTCACGATGCGCACGACGCCGAAGGTGATCGGCGGCCTGACGGAGGCCTGCGGCGAGCGCGCCGGGGCGCTGTACCGCGAGATCTGCGACACGATCGTCCGAGTCTCGACGCCCGAGGTCGCGGAGCTGTCGAAGCTGCTGGAGAACATCTTCCGCTCGGTCAACATCGCGCTCGTCAACGAGCTGGCGATCCTCTGCGACCGCATGAAGATCGACATCTGGGAGGTCGTCGATGCGGCGGCCACGAAGCCCTACGGCTTCATGCGCTTCGATCCGGGTCCCGGGATGGGCGGCCACTGCCTGCCCGTCGACCCGTTCTACCTGTCCTGGCGGGCGCGCGAGTTCGACATGTCGACGGAGTTCATCGAGCTCGCCGGCAAGGTCAACCAGCAGATGCCCTACCACTGCGTCTCGAAGGTGGAGCGGCTGCTCAACGATGCCGGCAAGCCGGTGCGCGATTCGAAGATCTCGGTCCTGGGCGTCAGCTACAAGGCCGGCGTCGGTGACGTCCGCGAGTCGCCGGCGCTGAAGATCCTCGCGCTGCTGGCCGCGCTCGGCGCCGACCTGCACTACCACGACCCGTACGTCGCGCACCTGCCCGAGCTCGGCCTCAGCAGCGGGCCGCTGGACGAGGTGCTCGCCGACAGCGACCTCGTGCTCGTCGTCACCGCGCACCCCGACGTCGACCACGACGCCGCCGTCGAGCAGGCGCCGCTCGCGCTCGACCTGCGCGGCGTGACGCGCAGCAACGCGCGCGGCAAGGCGGTGCTGTTGTGAGCCGCCAACCGGTGAAGGTGGGCATCGTCGGGCTGGGTTACTGGGGCCCGAACCTCGCGCGCAACATCGACGGCCTCGAGGGCGCGGAGCTGACGTGGTGCTGCGACGGGCGCGAGGCCGTCCGCGACCGCCTGGCGCTCGTGCACCGCAACGCGCGCTTCACGGCCGATCTCGATGACCTGCTCGCCGACGACGAGCTCGACGCGGTCGTCGTCGCGACGCCCGTCCCCACCCACGCCGACCTCGCCGTGCGCGTGCTCGAGGCCGGCAAGCACTGCTTCGTCGAGAAGCCGCTCGCGCAGTCGGCCGCCGATGCCGAGCGCGCCGTCGCCGCGTCGAACGCCGCCGGCCGCGTGCTCATGGTCGGCCACCTGCTGCAGTACCACCCGGGCGTGCGCAAGATCAAGGAGATCGCCGACTCCGGCGAGCTCGGCGACATCCACTACATCTACTCCAACCGCCTGAACCTCGGCCAGCTGCGCGCCGACGAGAACGCCCTGTGGAGCCTCGGGGCGCATGACATCTCGGTCATCCTGCATCTCGCCGAGGAGGACCCGATCGAGGTCAGCGCGCGCGGCGAGTCCTACATGCGCCCCGGCGTGGAGGACGTCGTCTTCGCCTTCCTGCGCTTCCCCAGCGGGCTGGCCGCCCACCTGCACCTGTCCTGGCTGGACCCGCACAAGGAGCGCCGCTTCACCGTCGTGGGCTCGCAGCGGATGGCCACCTTCGACGACATGGACCTCGAGCGCAAGGTGACCGTCTACGACAAGGGCTT
>JBBSQG010000413.1:0-3237 GCA_038258125.1 Solirubrobacterales bacterium | reverse complement strand
CGGCGACGGCGACGAGCCGGTGCTTGTCGAGCGTGGCGGCGAGCGCGGCCGGGCTGGGCACCATCAGCCGGACGCCGTCGGCCGCGAACGCCGCCGCGGCCTCGGCGAGCGCGATCAGCTCCTCGTCGACGGTCGGGATCACCACCTCGATCCGGCGCTCGCGCACGAGCGCTGCGATCGCCGCGACGTAGGACAGGTCATCGCCGCGCGGGACGATCGCCGGCGGCTCGTCGGTGAGGTACAGGCCCGCGGCGTAGGGATCGCAGTCGGCCGCCACGAGCTCGACGGCGCGCGGCGCGAGCGCCCGCAGGACGGCGATCCCGGCCGCGCCACCGGCGCCGGTGACGAGGATCCGGACGCTCATGAGGTGACCTCCTGAGCCCGGACGAGTTCGGCGATCGCCGCCGGCGCGACCGCGCTCGTGCGGATGACCTCCATCGGCTCGACGAAGCCCTTGTTGCCGGCGAAGCGGCTCCAGTAGCGGGCCGTCGAGAGGATCAGGTCGTCGGCGAGATAGGGCCGCACTGCGTACTGGCTGGCGAACGCCTGCAGCGCCCGGATCTTCGCCTCGATGAAGGCGGTCACGTCGACGAAGTGCGTCGGCGTGAAGTCGATCGCCGTCGAGGGCGCCTGGTAGCAGAGCAGGTTCGGCACGCCGCGCGCCGCGACGACGGTCGCGCGATGCGTCGCGCGGTGGTCCTGGTGGTTGTCGCGCAGCGTGTGCGTGTAGATGATCGTGGGTCCGACCGCCGCGATCGTGCGCTCGATCAGCGCGATCGTCTCCGGTCCGGCGCTGAGGACGGTGTCGGGCAGGTCGGCGTGGATGAGCTCGGCCCCGAGCAGCGCGGCCGCCGCGCGCGACTCGTCGGCGCGGGCCGCGACGTCGCCGCCGTGCTCGCCGCCCGTCAGCGTGAGGATGGTCGTGCGGTCGCCGTCATGGGCGTGGCGCAGCAGCGTGCCGCCGCAGCCGATCTCGACGTCGTCGGGGTGCGCGCCGATCGCGAGCACGACCGGGTGGGCGGCGACGCGGCGGCGAGCGAGCTCGAGCAGCTCGTCGACCTTCGCCCGCAGCTCCTCGAGATCGACCGGCTTGATGAGAAATCCGGCCGCGCCGCTGCGCAGGGCCGACACGGCGTAGTCGAAGCGCTCGTGCGCGGTCATGATCAGGACCGGCGGCGAGCCGGGCGCCGCGCGGGCCTGCTCGGCGAGCTTCAGCCCGTCAACGCCGGGCAGCTCGATGTCGGTGACGATCAGGTCCCAGCGCTCGTCGCGCAGGCGGGCCGCGGCGCGCCCGCCGTCTGACTCGACCTCGACCTGCAGGCCGTCGCGCTGCAGGGCGACCGTCAGCAGCCTCGCGCTCATCTCGTCGTCCTCCACGAGCAGCACGCGCCCCCGCACATCGGACCTGCCCAATCTCATGGCAATGTCGTCATCCATCTGCTGCCTCCGGGAGATATCGGTACGTATGTGGTTCTCAAGATTCAGCCGCCGGCGACGAGCATCAGCCGCAGGACGACGAGGCCGGCGATCAGCGCGATGACGAGCAGCTCGCGGTGCAGCAGGCGCCGCTCGCAGCGCAGATCGACGTCGCGTTCGTGCTCGGCGTCCCAGGTCGATACGGCGGCCTGCGCTGCAGGCGCGGGGGCAAGCCCGTGTGACAGCGCCGCCGGGTCGCGCACGTACAGCGCGCGCACGAGGACGATCAGCCCGATCAGCCCGAGCAGGGTCCACGTCGCGGCCCGGCGCTCGACGTCGCCGCTCACGCGATCGCCACCTTGCCGGTCTTCTCGGTCTTGTCCCACTTCATCTCGGCGCCGCGCGCCTCCAGGATGTAGGACGAGAACGTGATCGCGCACAGCAGCGGGCCGTAGCCGGCGACGTGGATCAGCAACGGGCTCACCCGCTTCAGCCGCCCCGCCTCCAGCCATTTGGCCAGGTACGCGACGGCCATGCAGCCGGCCAGCCACGCGTACATGAACAGCACCAGCGCGTGCACGAACGCGCCGTCGTCGGAGATCCCGAGCCCGCCCAGCAGCGCGCGCCCGTGCACCGTGACGAGCGACGGCACGCAGGTGTAGGCGATGATCGCCAGCGAGACGATGCCGGGAAACAGCACGCCCTGCAGCCAGGCACGTCGCGCCGTCTGCGGGTCGATCGCAAACGAGAACAGCGTCACGAACGCGAAGACGAGCGCGTTGGTGATCCACAGCACGCGAAACGCCTGCGCGCTCATCCCGAAGTCGAGGAAGTACAGCGCGACGAGCGCGGCCGAGCCGGCGATCATGAAGACCGGCATCAGCAGCGTGATCCACCACAGCAGGCCGAACCCGATCCCGCCCAGGCGCGGCTCCCGGCGACGGCGAAACCACATCTTGCGGTAGCGCAGCGTGATCTGGACGTTGCCGCGCGCCCAGCGCAGGCGCTGCTTCCACAGCCCGGTGATGTTGTCGGGCTCCTCGGCCCAGACGATCGCGTTGCCCTCGAACAGCGCGCGGCGACCGCGCCGCTGGGTGCGAAACGTCGTGATCGTGTCCTCGGCCAGCGTGCCGGTGTCGATCCGCCCGCCGATCGCCTCGAGGTTCGCGCGGCTGTGCAGCTGCGCGCCGCCGGCGAGGCACATCATCGCGCCGAGCACGTTCTGCGCCCGCCGCGCCGCGGCCTGCGCGGTGATGTACTCGAAGGCGACGAACCGCGTCATCCAGTTCGACGGCTGACTGCCCTCCTTGATGTAGGCGGTGACGGCGCCGACCCCGGGGTCCGCGAGGTGACGGGACATGCGGCGCAGCGCGTCGCGCTGGAAGATGACGTCGGCGTCGATGATCATGATCGCCTGCGCCCAGTCGTCGGCGAGGATCTGCTCCAGGCCGGCGTTCAGCGTGTGCGCCTTGCCCTGGCCGCCGACGCCGCGGCGGACGTGCACGACCTGGCCCGGGAAGCGCCGCACGCGGTCGAGCACGACCTCCGGCGTGGCGTCGGTGCTGGCGTCGTCGACGACGTACACGCGCAGCGCGCCGGGCGGATAGTCCAGCGAGACGAGCCGGTCGATCGTGGCGCCGATCACCGCCCCCTCGTTCCAGGCCGGCACGACGACCGCGGTGCGCGGGGCGTAGTCCGACACCTCGCCGTAGTGATTGCGCACGCCGTGCAGCCCGACGACGGCGAACTGGATCAGCGCGGCCAGCAGCGGCAGCGCGCCGACGACGACGACCACGAACAGGGCGATGCGCAGCGCGTCGT
>JBBSQG010000412.1:0-3247 GCA_038258125.1 Solirubrobacterales bacterium | reverse complement strand
CGACGTTCCTCGGGCTGCGCCTCTTCAACGAGGCGACGGCGCTGTCGATCTTCGCGCTGAACCTCGCGATCGGCCTCGGCCGCGGCTTGGCGATCGACTACTCGCTGTTCGTCCTCTCGCGCTATCGCGAGGAGATGGAGCGCGACGGGCCCGGCGCCGCCGCGCTCGCCCGCACGATGCGCACCGCCGGGCGGACAGTGATCTTCAGCTCGCTGACGGTCGCCGCGGCGATGCTGTCGCTGCTCGTCGTCCCGCAGCGCTTCCTGTACTCGATGGCGATCAGCGGCTCGCTCACGGCGCTCACCGCCGGCGTCATCGCGCTCACCGCCCTGCCCGCGCTGCTGATGGTGCTCGGGCCGCGGATCGACGCGCTCGCGCCCGAGCGCTGGCGCCATCGTGAGATCGATCCCGAGCATGGCTTCTGGTATCGCCTCTCGCACCTCGTCATGCGCCGGCCGATCGCCGTCGCGCTCACGACAGCCGCCGTGCTGATCGCGGCCGGGATCCCGTTCACGCGGATCGAGTTCACCGGCGTCGATGCGAGCGTGCTGCCCGACAGCTCCGCGGCCAAGCAGGTGGACACGGCACTGCGCACGGAGTTCCCGCCGGGGCGGGCTTCGCCGCTGCACGTCGCCGTCAACGCCGGCGCCAACAGCACCGACGCGCTGCGGTCCTACGCGCGCCGGCTCGCCGCTCGCGACGACATCGCCAGCGTCGACCCGCCGCGGTTCCTGAAGACCACCGGCACGTGGCTCGTCAGCGTCGTGCCGGCCAGGCCGGCGCTGGACAGGCAGACGCTCGCGCTCGTGCAGGACGTCCGCGCCGAGCCGGTCGCACGCGGCATCGGCGCGGTGCGGGTCAGCGGCGAGTCGGCGCGCTTCGTCGACCAGCGGGCCGGCCTGGCCGATCGCCTGCCGCTGGCGATCGCCGTGCTGGCGATCACGACGCTGCTGATCCTGTTCGTGATGACGGGCTCGGTCGTGCTGCCGATCAAGGCGCTCGTGATGAACGTCCTGGGCCTGAGCGCCGCCTTCGGCGTGCTCGTGCTCGTCTTCCAGGACGGCCGGCTGATGGGCCTGCTGGACTACTCGCAGGCCGGCGCCCTGGAGATCACCCAGCCGCTCGTGCTGCTGGCGATCGCGTTCGGGCTCAGCACCGACTACGGGGTGTTCCTGCTCACGCGTATCAAGGAGGCGCGCGACGCGGGCGCCACGAACGAGGAGGCCGTCGCGCTGGGCCTGCAGCGCACCGGGCGGATCGTCACCGCCGCGGCGCTGCTGCTCGTCGTCGCGCTCGGGGCCTTCGCGACCTCGCAGATCGTCTTCATCAAGCAGCTCGGCGTCGGCGCCGCGGTCGCCGTCGCGGTCGATGCGACGATCGTCCGCGCACTGCTCGTGCCGGCGCTGATGAAGCTGCTCGGCGAGCGCAACTGGTGGGCGCCGCGACCGCTCGCGCGCCTGCATGCGCGGCTTCGACTCGGCGAACGCTGACGTCAGGTCAGCAGCAAGGCGTACAGCATCAGGCCCAGCAGCGACGCGGCGGCCAGGCGCAGCGCCTCGACCCGGTCGCCGCCGACGTAGCGGACGACGGCGAGCACCGCGCCGGCCAGCGGTAGCACCAGCGCGACGGCAAGCGGGAAGATCCAGCGCAGACGATCGAGCATTCGGCCCAGGCTCGCAGATGCAGGCCGGACGATGTCGTGCGGCGGATCAGCCGACGAAGCCATGCAGAAAGGCCGCAGCGCTTGCACTCGTCGCCGGGCCCCGTACAACAGAGCGAGGCGGGCTCACTCGGGGATGTGGCGCAAGATGCGTATTCTTCCGGGGCGCAGTCGGCAGGGGATACACGTCCGACTGGGCCAACGAGATGGCCGCCGTGCATATGGGGGGGGGTTGCTGTGCCGATCGTCGATGCGATATCAGACTCGAGGGGTCGTGCACGCCCGGCCACCGCGCTGCTGGTTTTCGTCCTGCTGATGGCCGGCTGCCTCGCGCTTCCCAGCCTGGCCCGGGCGGCCTCCGGCAGCCGCACGCTCGATCCCGAGGAGCGCGCCATGTGCGAGCAGATCAACGCCTACCGCGCCACCAAAGGCCTGCGCGCGCTGCGGGTGTCGATCAGGCTGACGAGAGCGGCGGACTGGATGAGCCGCAACATGGCCCGCCACGACTACTTCGACCACGACGACAGCATGGGCCGCAGCACGTCGGCCCGCATCCGCAGCTTCGGCTACCGCTCGGCGTGGACGGGGGAGAACCTCGCGGCCGGCTTGTCCGGCGCGCAGGCGACGTTCGGGGCGTGGCGCAGCGACGAGCCCCACCGCGTGGGCATGCTGGGCCGCAAGTTCAAGGTCATCGGGATCGGGCGCGCCTACAGTCGCGACTCGATGATGGGCTGGTACTGGACCACGACGTTCGGCGCCCGCACCGATCGCTCCGTCGCCTGCTGACCTTCATCGCAGCGGGGGCGCGGCGGCGGAACTATCCTCGCCGGTGTGGGAGATCTTCGCGTCACACGAGACGGCGCGTACTACGGCGTGACCATCCGCGGTGTGCTGGAGTCCGGAGCCGGCGAGCCGCTGTACGTCTCCGTCCTCGCACAGCGCGTGGAGTGGTGTGATCCCGGCGATCCCGACGCCGGACCGGGCGGCTGGGTGCGCTCCGAGGCCGTCACGGCGACGCAGGCCGAGATCGAGCTGCGCTTCACCCGCGAGAAGGTCCACGCACGCGCGCTCGCCCAGCTGGAAGCCTGGCGCGCCGATCCGCCGCCGAACCTCGTCGGCGTCAGCTCGGTGGCGCAGCAGTACGTCGGGCTGATCGACCAGGACTCGGGTAACGGCGTGGGGATCCAGCACACCGAGGAGCGCCAGGACCGCTCAGCCGCGCGCGCCTACGCGACCTGGTCGAGCGGGAAGCTCAGCATCACCAGCTGAACGGCGCGGTGGTGCGCGCGACTACTTGCCGCCCTCGGCGATCTGCAGGAACGTCTCCCAGCGGCGCTTGTCGCGTGCCGCGCGGCGCGACTCCTCGGTCCCGTCCTCGGCCGCCGCCAGCGCGTCCTCGGCCTGGTGCAGCTTGTCGCGCAGGTCGGCGGCGTCGAGCTCGTCGGGCGCGTGCGCCTCCTCGACGAGCACGAGGACGCCGTCGGCCGAGACCTGGACGTAGCCCTCGCCCTGGGCGTAGGTGACGATGTCCGTCTCGCTGCGGTACAGCCGCAGCTCGGTCGGCACGAGCATGCCGAGCAGCGGCTG
>JBBSQG010000411.1:0-3250 GCA_038258125.1 Solirubrobacterales bacterium | reverse complement strand
CGCTCGTCGAGCTCATGCGCCGCAGCGGCGGCGGCCGGACCGTCCCGCCCGATCCCGCCGCGCTGGCCGTCGCGCTGACCGAGCTGCTCGCGGACCCCGCCGCGCTGCGCGCGCTGGCCGCGGCGGGACACGAGTTCTGGCACGCGGGGCACACCCCGCAGGCGATCGCCGCCCGTCACGAGCGCGTCTACGACGCGGTGCTCGCGGGCGCCGCAGCGCGGGGCGGCGGATGAGCGACGTGCGCGATTTGCGCTCGGCGCTCGTCCTTGGCGGCGCGGGCTTCTTCGGGCGCTGGATCCTCGCCGCGCTGCGCGACGACGGGATCGAGGTGGTCAGCCTCGACCGCGCGCCGCGCGATCGCCTGCGCGGGCTCGACGTGGAGAGCGTCCAGGGCGAGGTCGCCGATGGCGACCATGTCCTGCGCGAGCTGCTCGCCGAGCGGCGGTTTGACCTCCTCGTGCAGGCCGTCGGCACCGGCTCGGTGCCGCGCTCGCTGCAGCACCCGCTCGGGGACCTGGCCAGCAACGTGACGACCACCCTGACGGTGCTGGAGGCGCTCACCGGTCTGCGCGCGCGGCCGCTGCTCGTGCACGTCTCGTCGGCCGCCGTCTACGGCGACAGCGTGCGGCTGCCGATGGACGAGGAACACCCGCTGGTGCCCGTCTCCCAGTACGGGATCTCCAAGCTCGCAGCGGAGCACTATGTGCGGCTGTACGCGCGGATGCACGAGTTGCGGGCGCTCACCGTGCGCCCGTTCTCGCTCTACGGGCCCGGCCAGCGCAAGCTCGTCGTCTACGACCTGCTCGCCCGCATCGAGGCCGGCGAGGACCCGCTGGTGGTGCATGCCCACCCCGACGTCACGCGCGATCTCGTCTATGTGCGCGACGCGGCCCGCTGCCTCGTCACGCTCGCTCGTGGGGCGCCCGCGCGGGGGGAGCCCTACAACGTGTCCTCCGGGCACGGGACGGCGCTCGGCGAGTTGGCCGCCGCGCTCGTCACCGCCGCCGGATCCGGGACGGAGGTGCGCTTCACGGGAGACGTGCGCCCCGGCGACCCGCTGCGCTGGGAGGGCCACGCTGGCCGCGCGGCCGCGCTCGGGGCGCTCGCGACGACCCCGATCGAGGAAGGGCTCGCGCGCACGGTGGACTGGTACCGGGGCGCGGCGGGGCGCTGATCGGCGAGGCAGGTCGCTCGGCGAGCCGGAGAAGCACGCCGCGGGCGACAAGCTCAGTACGGCCAGCCCGGCTCGAGATGGCCGAGGGCGCGGGCGATCCGCGGCCGTCCAGCCTTCAGTGCCAGCTTCACCGCGACGTTGCGGGCCAACCACGTCATCGGCGTGAGCTGGCGGACGATGTTGCGCGCCCGTGCGACCGGCGCGAGTGGCTCGGCGACGTACTCGACGAGCGATCGCTCGCGACGGACGTAACGAAGGCTCGATGACAGAAGCAGCATCCGTAGAACTGCGAGCGTGACATACGGCGACGAGTAGCAGTCGTGCACGAAGAGCGAGCCGCCGTGACGCACCCGCGGCCCCCACAGGCGCAGATCGTCGCACGCTCGGTCATATCGGTGGTCGCCGTCGACGTACAGCAGATCGACTGATCCGCTGACGCTGCCCAGCGCGTCGCTGGACTGCGACGGCCGGCGAATGTGACGCACCTTGTCGTCGACTCCCGCGCGCTTGAGGTTCGCGTGAAACGCGGTGTGCACCGCCTCGCCGTCGGCGTCGGTCGCCGACGCGTACGGTCCGCTGAGGTGGGGGTCGATCGCGATCACATCGACGCCGTCTGATGCGGCGCTGGCCAGGACGATGGTCGACTTCCCGAGATGGCTGCCGATCTCGACGATCGAAGAGCCGGCCGGCAGGCTCCGGGCACGCGTCCAGAGCCGGCCGGCCTGGCCGTCGCTGCAGAAGCCGGTGACGTTGCGGCTGAGCTCGAGCGTCGCCTCCAGCGAGGGCGGGTGCGCTGTGACGTGCACGGCGGAGAACTATCGCAAGAGCGAGCGGCTGTGACGTCGCGGCCAGTGCTCCTCGCAGGTGCCGCGAGTACCACCTGCTTTGATGCGGGTCGTGTGCGGTATCTGCGGCAGCACGGGTCGCCGCCCGGAGACGGCTGTCGCTGCGATGAACGCCGCGATGGTGCATCGCGGGCCCGACGACAGCGGCGCCTATGTCAGCGAGCCGCTCGGCATCGCGATCGGGGCCAGGCGGCTGAGCATCATCGACGTCGCCGGCGGCCACCAGCCCGTCGGCAACGAGGACGGGACGGTCTGGGCGGTCCTCAACGGCGAGATCTACAACCACCCCGCGCTGCAGGACTTCCTGCGGCGCCGCGGCCACAGCCTGCGCACGAGCTGCGATACGGAGGTGCTCGTGCACCTCTACGAGGAGTACGGCGACGAGCTCGTGCACGCGCTCGAGGGGATGTTCGCGTTCGCGCTGCTCGACGAACGCGCGGGGCGGCTGCTGGTGGGGCGCGACCGCTTCGGCGAGAAGCCGCTCTTCTACACGGTCCGCGACGGCGCGCTGAGCTTCGCCTCCGAGCTCGACGCTCTGCTGGCCGGTTCCGGCGCGGCGCTCGAACTCGACCCGGTCGCCGTCGACGAGTTCTTCGTGCTGGGCTACGTCCGCACGCCGCGCTGCATCGCCCGCGGTGTCCGGCAGCTGCCGGCCGGCCACGTCTTGTCGTGGGGCGTAGACGAGCGACGCCCGCGGCTGCGGTGCTACTGGTCGCCGCCGCAGCCGAGCGAGTGGCCGCGGCACGAGGCCGAGCAGGATCTCGTCGAGGAGACGCGGCGCCTGCTGGAGCTCTCGATGCGCGGGCGCATGCTCGCCGACGTCCCGCTCGGCGTGCTGCTCAGCGGGGGGCTGGACTCGACTCTGCTGGCCGCCTTGGCGGTGCGCCTGGGCGGGAGGCCGGTGAAGACCTTCACCGTCGGCTACGACACCGGCACCGTCAGCGAGCTCGACCCCGCACAGGCGACCGCCGACGTGCTGGGCACCGATCATCATGCGCTCGTCCTGACCGGCGCCGCGCTCGCCGCGCGCGTGCCGCAGGTGCTCGCCGCGCTGGACCAGCCGGTCGCCGATCCGGCGCTGGTCGCGCTCAACGCCGTCGCCGAGCTCGCGCGCCGCGAGGTCACCGTGGCGGTCGGTGGCGAGGGCGCCGACGAGCTCTTCGGCGGTTACCCGCGCTACCGCTGGCTCGCCCGCGCGCAGGGCCTTGACGACCGTGTGCCGGCGCAGCTG
>JBBSQG010000410.1:0-3264 GCA_038258125.1 Solirubrobacterales bacterium | reverse complement strand
CCGGGGATCCCTGGGCGGGCGTCGCCCCCGACGAGCTCTTCGACCTGACCCCCTACGCGGGCGCCTACGTGCGCTACTTCGTGCGCCACCCGACGACGCAGATGATGCCGCGCAAGATCAAGACCGCGTTCGAGGGCGCGCCCGGCGCCGACCGCTCGCTGACCGGCATCCACGACATCGCCTTCCTCGCCCGCGAGCGCGACGGCGTGCGCGGCGTCGAGGTCCGCGTCGGCGGCGGCACGTCGATCATGCCGCGCATCGCGCCGACGCTGTACGAGTTCGTCGGCCTTGACGACGGCGAGTACCTCAAGGTCGCCGAGGCGTGCTTCCGGATCTTCGACCGGACCGACTTCCTGCGCGTCAATCGCGCCCGGGCCCGCATCAAGGTGCTCGTCGACAAGGTGGGCATCGACGCGTTCCGCGAGATGGTCGACGAGGAGCTGGCGGGCGACTGGGTCGCCGAGCGCGACTTCGACGTCGACGGCCTGCGCTACGACATCGACGAGGAGGCGCTCGCACCCGAGGCGCCGGCGACCCACGCCTCGCCCAATGGGGACCTGAGCGCGTTCGAGCGCTTCTGCGACGACAACGTCTCAGGGCAGCGCCAGAACGGCTTCTCGACCGTCCACGTGAAGGTCACGCGCGGCGACCTGGACCCCGAGCAGCTGCGCGCGATCGCGCAGATCATGCGCCGCTACAGCGGCGGCTTCATGCGCACGACCGTGCACCAGAACTTCCTGTTGCGCTGGGTGCGCGACGAGACCGTCTACGAGGTCTGGCAGGAGCTCTCCAGGATCGGCCTCGCCGGGCTCGGCCCGGACAAGATCACCGACGTCGTCTCGTGCCCCGGGACGGACTCCTGCAAGCTCGGCATCACGGCCTCGATGGGGCTCAATGCCGCACTGCAGCAGCGCCTGGAGGAGATGCAGATCTCAGATCCGCTGACCCGCGCGCTGCACATCAAGATGAGCGGCTGCCCGAACGGCTGCAGCCAGCACCACATCGCGAACATCGGCTTCTACGGCGCGTCGATCAAGGTCGGCGAGCACACGATCCCGGCCTATGTCGCGCATGTGGCGGGCAACTTCGAGGGCGGCGAGATCGTCTACGGCCAGCGCCTGAAGGTGCGCCTGCCGGCCAAGCGGGTTCCCGACGCCGTCGAGCGCTGGCTGCGCTGGTATGAGGCCGAGCGCGAGGACGGCGAGTCCTTCAACACCTTCACCGCCCGCGTCGGCACGAAGGCCTTCGAGGACAAGGTCCGCGATCTGGCGCTGCCCGTCGAGTTCGGCGTCGACACGATGAACACGTTCATCGACTGGAACCGCAGCGCGCCGTTCAAGGTCGAGCGCGGCGAGGGCGAGTGCGCGGTCTGATTGCGACCACCGACCTCGCCGGGTCGCTGACGCAGACCCTGCGAGCCGCCGCCGTCCACGAGCGGCTCGTCTTCCTCTGCTCGTTTCAGAAGGAGGAGTCGGTCATCCTCGACGAGCTGCTCCAGGTCGCGCCGCACGTCCATGTCGTGACGATCGACACCGGCGCCCTGTTCGAGCAGACGCTTGCGACGTGGCGCGCCTTCGAGGCTCGCTTCGGCGTGTCGATCGACGTGCAGGAGGCGTACGGGACCCCGCCGTGGAGCGGGCCGCAGCACTGCTGCGGCGCCGAGAAGGTCGCCGCGCTGAATCGCGCGCTGGCCGGCGCCGACGCCTGGGTCACCGGCCTGCGCCGCGGGCAGGGCCCGACCCGTGCCAGCACGCAGCTCGTCGAGGTCGACGCCAAGCGCGGCGGAATCGCGAAGTACAACCCGCTGGCGCGCTGGACCGAGCGCGACCTGTGGGCGCGGATCGCCGAGCGCGACCTGCCCTACCACCCGCTGCATGACGACGGCTACGCCTCGATCGGCTGCGCGCCGTGTACCGATCGCGGCGGCGGGCGCGAGGGTCGCTGGGCGGGTACCGACAAGTCCGAGTGCGGGCTGCACGTCTAGGTGCTCGGCCTCACGGACACCCGTGCCCGCCAGAGGACGCGCTGATGGATCCGCTCGTCATCGCCTTCGGCTTCGGCGTCGGCATCCTCATCGGCCTGACCGGGATCGGCGGCGGCTCGCTCATGACGCC
Organism: Solirubrobacterales bacterium; assembly: GCA_038258125.1. Classification (GTDB taxonomy): domain Bacteria; phylum Actinomycetota; class Thermoleophilia; order Solirubrobacterales; family Solirubrobacteraceae; genus CADCVQ01. Next base: position 1,150 of record JBBSQG010000410.1, on the reverse strand, counting down.
GCTGCTCGTCCTCTTCGCCGGGATCCCGCCGGTCGTCGCGATCGGCACCGACCTCGCCTACGGCGCGGTCACCAAGACGCTCGGCGGCTGGCGCCACTGGCGCACGGGCACCGTCGACCTCGGCGTGTCGGCGTGGCTGGCTGTCGGCAGCGTGCCCGGTGCCCTCGCCGGCGTCTGGCTGCTCGACCGCCTGCACGCGTCCTACGGCAAGAGCTTCGAGCCGACCCTGCTGGTGGCGATCGCGGTGGCGCTGATCATCGTCGCCATCACGATCCTCGGGCGCGCGCTGTTCATGCCCAAGCTCGTAGCGCGCGAGCGCCACAGCGTCGAGCGCACGACGCGGGCGAAGGTCTCCGCGGTGCTCATCGGCGCCGTCCTGGGTCTGATCCTGGGCGTCACGTCGGTCGGCAGCGGCGCGCTCATCGGCCTCGCGCTGATCCTCGTCTTCCAGCTCACGCCGCACCGCGTGGTGGGCACCGACGTCTTCCACGCGGCGATCCTGCTGTGGGCGGCCGGCCTCGCGCACATCGCCAGCGGCAACGTCGACTTCGCGCTGATGGGGACGATCCTGATCGGCTCGCTGCCCGGTGTCTGGCTCGGTGCGCACCTCATCGACAAGGTGCCCGCCAACGCCCTGCGGCCGGCGCTGGGCTGCGTGCTGCTGGCCTCGGCGCTCGGCGTGCTGACCAAGGCCGGCGCCGGCGTTCCTCCGCTCGTGCTGATCGGCGTCCCGCTCGCCGTCGGGCTCGGGGCCTACCTGTTGCAGCGCTCCCAGGGTGCGGTGGTGGCGATGCCGGCCGACGCCTACGCCGGCACGGCCGCGTCGATCGAGGCGGCCGAGCCGCCGGACGCGCCCGAGCGCCTCGAGACCGACGAGACCGCCGCCACGGCCGAGCGGCCCGAGGCGGTGCCGGTATGACGCGACCGCTGACGCACCTGCAGGAGCTCGAGTCCGAGGCGATCCACGTCATGCGCGAGGTCGCCGCCGAGCTGAGCACGCCGGTGCTGCTGTTCAGCGGCGGCAAGGACTCGATCGTGCTGCTGCGCCTGGCCGAGAAGGCGTTTCGTCCGGGGCGGTTCCCGTTCCCGATGATGCACGTCGACACCGGCCACAACTTCCCCGAGGTGATCGAGTTTCGCGACCGCCGCT